>CALHBL010000059.1 GCA_937930825.1 uncultured Bacteriovoracaceae bacterium | reverse complement strand
ATGCCCTCATGATGCTCTCTAAATCCTGGAAGAGAATAGGTCTCCCTCAAAAAGCATTACGGCTTAACATGAAAAGCGCCCTCCAAGTACCTCCGGAGTTTGAAGGACAGGGAATTATCATCACCAATCCACCCTACGGTGTCAGACTCGAAGAGCCCGATGAAGGACTAAAGAGCCTCTATCATAACTTTGGTGAACATCTTAAAAATAACTGGAAGGGAACAAAAGCCTATATCGTAAGCCAAGATCCATCGCTCAGAAAATCAATTTCTTTAAGAACTGAAAAACGATTTCTCTTTTGGAACGGGGCACTTGAGTGCCGCTTACTGACTTACGATCTTTTTTAAATCTCTAGGGGATGGGAATTAGAATGGAGTCAGCTCTTCAATAATAAGAGCGCTCTGAACAATGGAAACCATTTTCTTTACCATTCAATTCTTCGACCATCCCAGTTCTTGAAGAGTCCACTCCCTTCTTCAAGGCAGCCTTCTAAAGTATTTAAGATATTATTTGCAGCTTCAACAGGGCCCCAAATTTTGTGCTTGATATTTTTAGAAAAAGGCTCAGAGAGCTCAGTGTGGGTAGTTCCGGGATGAATCGCGATGACTGAGGTTTTCAGCCTCGATTGGCGAAACTCTATTGCAATAGTTTTTATAAACATATTAAGTGCGGCCTTGGAAGCACGGTAACCATACCAGCCCCCCAGTTCATTCTCACCAATCGACCCCACCATTGCAGATAGAGTAGCAAAGACAGACACTTCTTTCTTAGAAAATTTTGACTTCAAATGCTTGGCCCAAAGGGGGGTTACAATACTATTGATACTAAAGTTTTTCAAAAGGTCGGCAGAATTTATATCTCTTAAAGACTTTTCAGGTTTGGTTTCACTATCATGAAGGAAGCCAACACTATTAATAACAAGATCAAATTTCTCATGACATTTACAAAATTCTACAATTTCGAACTCATTGAGTGGATCAAGTTTTGTAGCATTAACATCGAGAAGCAAGAGCTTACCTGCCTTAGCTTCATCCCTGTAAGTTACGAAAATTTCAATGTCACTATAGCGGTTCTTTATTGCTTCAACGAGACCAAGGCCCAGTCCGTGCCCCCCACCAATGACAAGAGCACTCCGCGGAGTAAACATTAGGAAAAGGACTCTGATAACTTCATAGCAAATACCGGTGTTCCATACTTTAGCATTGCTGAAGGGTTCGCAACTTTATCTAAATGCTTAGCAGAAGAACTAAAGAAATACTGAGTGACGTCACTATCTTTCAAAAAGATAGTGTGCCCCTTACCGCTAAACTTCCTGACGACAAAGTTAGAGTCAAGAAAGCAAATCTCACGTATTCTAAAATTCTTAGCAACATAGACGATAATACAGTAGTCACTGAGATCGGCTAAAGATCTTCGAATTTTCACCCCTTTTGGTGAGGATTGATCACCCCACTCGACTTTAATTTCAACCCGTTTTCCATCGAGGAGAAAATCAAAGCCGCGCTGAGAAGTAGACTTGAGCTGATCCAAACCAAAGACACACTTTGCGTACCACTCCCCTAATTGAACAGGGAGATTTTTATTATTCAGAATAATATGCTCATTTCTTAGAACATCATAACTCTTATTCACTAACTCAATAGCATCAAAGATGCTCTTATTGTCAGGTAGGTAAATAATTGTAATTTTCTTAGCGTCAGATCGTTTCAGTTTTCTAGCGAACTGACCTTCATACCACTTCGTAAAGTGAGGCTGATCGTAAAGATCAAAAGCATCACAAACAAATCCAATCTTAAAGAGATTCGATTTATCAGTAAACTCTTCCACCTTTTTAAAGATAAACTTCAAAGGAGCAAACTCGTTCTTCTTTTCACCTTTTACAAAGACTGTTTCTTTGTAAAAGTCGGAGCTTCCGTGTGTTTCCTTTGAAAATATCTCTACACATTGATAAAGACTTTCAAGGCTCATTATATATCCAGATTTTAATTTTATAGTCGCCTACAAGGCTAGCACTCTTAAGTCTAAACCTCTACCTTCGTCCAGTCTTGTTCAAAGTTTAGAATACTTTGTGCAATCCCGTTGTTTCTACTCAAGTAATGCTGGCAGAATATTTTAAAATCTACAATCTTCGACTCGTAATACCGCTTGTCCTCATCACTCGCACTGCCTATAGACTCACTTGCCATTATCGCTCCATCGAGTAAGCGCCATGCAACAATCAAATTACCACAGTAGCTAAGAAAATCAGTTGAAGATGCGAGGACTGCATCATAGCTCTTCTCCCCTGCTTTTTTTCCGTAATTTTCAAGAATACTCTGTGCCTTTTGCATAGAAACCGCAAGCATTGCAGACTCTGCTTTCCACTGACCGGCACTAGAGTTTCCAAGAGAGGCCAGTATTTTTTCACCCAAGGCCTTGAAGGTCTCCCCTCCATCTTTCAAAATTTTCCGCATAACAAAGTCCATGGCCTGAATACCATTAGTTCCTTCATAGATGGTTGCAATCTTTGTGTCTCTAGCAAACTGCTCAATCCCATATTCAGAGCAGTAGCCATAGCCACCGTGAACTTGAATAGCGTCAACACAAACTTGAAAACCTTCATCGGTGCAATAGGCCTTACAAACTGGGGTCAAGAGAGCAAGCTCCTTCTCTGCCAGGTGATCACCTTTCTTCTCTAGGTCAAATAAGTTTGACGTATATAAAATCAATGAGCGCATGCCTCGAGACATGGCCCGCATTTTTAAAAGCATCCTCTTAACATCTGGTAAATGAACAATCTCTTTACCAAATTGCGAACGTTCTTTGGCGTATTGCTCTGTCAATTGATAGGCCAGATTGGCTTGAGACTCTCCTTGAATACCGCACAGAAGTCTTGCTTCATTCATCATGATAAACATATTAACGATGCCTTCATGCTCTTTGCCGATAAGCTGACCCTTACAATCTCCTTGGCCACCAAAAGTGAGTTCACAAGTTGCAGAGCCATGAATACCCATTTTCTCTTCAATCTTTGTACAGGCGACATTATTGAAGGCACCATTTGAAAGATCATCATTTATTTCAAATCTAGGGACAATAAACAGCGAGAGACCCTTGGTTCCTTCTTCACTTCCAGGTGTTCGCGCAAGAACCAAGTGAATATTATTTTCGTAGAGGTCACTCTCTCCAGAAGAAATAAATATCTTCACTCCCTTAATATTAAAAGTTCCATCACCATTAGGAGTGGCCGTTGCCTTTGAAGCTCCAACGTCAGAGCCTGCGCCTGGCTCTGTTAGGCACATCGTTCCGCCCCAGCGCCCTTCCATCATTGAAGGAACAAATTTATCTTTTAATTCTTGAGAGCCCGCTTGAATGATGACATTCATCGCCCCTTGGGAAAGACCAGAGTACATTGAAAAGGCCACATTTGCGCCAACATAAATTGAATTACAAGCAAAGTTAATAGAGTGAGGAGCTGGCATCCCGCCGATATCCTCAGGGTAACCAAGAGCGAACCACCCATTTTGATAATACTGCTCTTTAGCTTTTTGAAAGCTTGGAGGAACAACCACCCCCTTATCTTTCGTTAGCTTAACGCCAACTTCATCACCTTCGACTCGGCAAGTGTAGATTTCATTTTCAGCGAATTTATCGAATTGAGATATGATATCTTTGAGGTCATTCTCTCCGTAATCAACCATATGATCTTGTACTTTTAAATTTTCAAATAGATTAAAGAAGACATCTCTTAAGTCAGTTTTATATTTTGCCATTTCTAGCTCCCTCTTAGTTTATTAAGTTGCCTGCCTATTGTAGTACAAAAGGACAGCCGTTCTTAATAAAAAAATAAAGAGCTTTAATGAGTCGCCACTTAACTACTCTCAACGTATAAAGGCCCAGATAAGGGCCTCTATACTGTGCGTTTACTCTACTAAGGCCATCGTTATGTCATTCGACATTAACTGAGCTCGATAGTAGGCAACTCGCATCACCTGACTTTATCACTCCAGTATCTATCCCCATAGATAGCACCTTAATTACATTAGGTGAAAAACAAAGGGCTTCTTCACTGTAGTCAATCTTCCACTTGGCGTAGCAGGATAAGTTATTGAGTAAAGAACCTGCGCTAAGCAGTTAACAACTCTCTTATCATTAATTTCGGAAGTATCTTCAAATCCAATATGTCCAAGATTTCCATTTCCAGAAATCTTTAATTGAACTCTTAATACACCTTGCTGTGAATAACCACCTTGGCGGTAACAAGTTAGAAGTTCTTTATCTCTATTTGATATTCTCGCATCAACTTCTCTGAGAAAACGATTTGCACTTCTTTTCTTTGCAACAGGAGCTGGTCTTCTAATGGCCGCCATAGAGGTTCCAACTGAGTCATAAACTTCATTGCGAGCTCCTCTTGGTGCCATTTGTTGAGGTCTCTGCTGAGGTCTTTGCTGAGGCCGTGCCATCTGCTGTACTCTTTGCTTCTTCTTATTCTTTAGATCTGGTCTACATTTAGTAGCATCTCCAGACTTTAGGCATTCAATTGTCTTATTATAGCTGCCAATTGCTTCTTCATATTCAACTCTATTACCTACGTAGGTTTCAAAGTTCTCTTTGAGCTGCTCACTTTCACCAGTTAATTTTTGGTAAACCTTAGCTTTACTCTTATAACCTCTTTTCAGGCCCTTAACGCTTTTTAGCTCGTCTCGAAGGAATTTAAGTTCCTGATCCTCACCTTGCTCAAAGTCTCCATCAACGTGAAGAGTTGCGCTATTAATAGTATTCTTAGGCTTATGGGCCATGGCATTGCCACTTATTAAGCCTAAAAGAGCTGATGTCGATAAATAAATAAGAAAATGCTTCATGGTAAATACTCCTTTCTAGCTAATTATCTAGCCTTGTTTTAAAGTAATATAGCGCAGACCAATACAAGAAAATTGCCCTTTATGACGCACCGCAAAGTAGTTGAAATTATGGACTCTATACGCTTTGATGATGACATTTGGCTAGTTGAACGAATCACTCAGGGCAGTGAATATGACCTCCATTTAGCTTTTTGGCCCCAGGAAAATCAGCGTATTCTGATTAAATCTCTAAAACCTATGGAAGATGGGCCTAAAAGAGAGAAGATTGAGTCGAGGCTACTAAAAGAAGCAGCTACTTTAGAGGAGTTTTGGAGCCCCTACTTCCCGAAAGTCTTTGATATTAGACGAAATGAAGAGGGAGTTCTCTACCTAATTCTTCAATACTTTGAAGGTGTCTCCCTTCGCCAATACTTAGATTTAAATCTTGAGCGAGGGATAAAACTTAAGGTTGTAGAAGAAATCAACCGTGAATTAACCCACGCCCTAAGCTATCTCCATGATAAGAAGAAGGTCATTCACTTTGACCTCTCTCCTGAAAATATCATCATCTCTCCTGATAATAAGGTCCATCTCATTGATTTTGAGGACGCCAAAATCATTGGTAAGGAGATTGCGCAAAAGAGTATTAGAGGCAAGCCTAAGTATATGGCCAGTGAGCTTAAGCAATCCACTCATTCGGTTACGGCCTCTAAAGACTTTGATAACTATGCCAAGAAAGTTATTTACCGCGAGATGCTTGCACTATGTTCTTCTTGGGATAAATTAACAAATGGGCTCTTCCCCTTTTCGGGCTCTGGGGTTCTCTCAATTTTCAAGACCAAGAAATTCTTATTTACGGCCCTTTCTCTTCTTTTGATTGCAAGCTCTGCTCTCTTTCTTCGTGGGCGTCCCGTAACTCCTAAAAGAGTCGCCTCTATCCCTCCTAAGAAAATAGCTACTGCGAAGAAGCCTCGTGCAATCAAAAAGAAAAGAGTCATTAAGAAAAAGGCAATAAAGAAGGTTAGAAGAACTAAGAAAAACAAAGTTAAGAAAATGACATTCAAAGAGAGGTTTAGCAAGGCCCTAATTGGCCAAGATAAGAAGCTTGAGAAGTGCCTTATTGCTCAAGAGAGAAAAGAGGTGACACTTGGTTTTGTTCTCCAAGAGAAAACAGGAAAATTACTAAAGCTAAATATTAGGGGAGATCTTTCGAATAATTTAGAAGCCAAGAGATGCCTTGCTAAGGTCTATGGGGCTTTGAAATACCCTGCTCACCCTAGTCAAAAAGAAGTCGAGATCACCCAACACTTTAAAATTGTCACTAAGAACTAAACTGGATGTTATTTTGAAAATAAGTAAGCACAGAAGAATGACAAAGATAATGCAAACCCTCCACCGCTGGGGCCCTCTTGATATCTCAGAGCTTAACCTAAGACTTGAGAAGGCCTTTAGTGCCCCGGCCGATAGCCTCAAGAGAAATATTCAAAATGATTTAAAATTTCTAAGAGATGAAGATGAACTTGTCACCTACTACTATGATAAGTTCGGCAATTTTCTCTCAACGGACTTTCCACCAGACGAAGACTCTTTCTATCGCATGAAATGGCAAACAAGAGAGAATGAGAGTTATAAAATATCAGGCCTTAAAGAACTTGAGCTCTTTAAAGGCTCACTTATCTTTAACGACCCAGCAACTCCCATGCTTGAAATTCGGCAAGGAGTTGCAAAGCACACCCCTGGAACAAACTTCTTCTACTTCGAGCTCAATCACGACCTCTATCACTTAAGAATAGAGAGACCGGCCCAAGATAATCAAAAAACAAAATTCTTTGAACTTGGAATTGGCAGAATTGGCACGGATAATTTCGCTGACTATAAGTGGTCAGAAGCTGAAGGCCAAGCGAAAGCTCTTCTCACCCTGCAAGACCCTTTCTTAAGTGTTGTGGATGATCCTCAAAAACCTCCTCTAAGCATTTACTTCTACTCAGATGGAACATTTGATCTTTTAGATCATAGTAATAGGAATAGCCCGCAAAGCGTAGAGATGAGCACGGAGCAAATGCACAAGATTCTCACAGATCTCACCTTCTTCAAAGATCAGACAAAGACCAAGCACTGGACTGACTCACAAATGATTGAAGAAGAAGAACAAGGTTCTCAAGTTGGTGCTCGAGAAAATCTTAAGGCTCCCTTCCTAATTAAGATTCAAAACCGATCAGGCTTCATACTCAACTAAAGACTATCCTTCAATAGACAAGGCCCCCAGTAAACTGAGGGCCTTTCTCACGCATATATCTTATAAGGTACCGGGGAGTAGACCTTACTAAGAATTAAAATTCAAATGGTGTAATTAAATTTGGAGACATATTGTATGATGTCGGGACCCCGCCAACAAAGATATATTCTGTTTGAGATGAATAATCCCAATGTCTTACCGGGTTGGCAGCAATTGGCTTACAAAGATCTATTCCAAAGATATCACCATTACTATGGCTTACTTCAAAGTAAGATCCAGAACCTCTTTTTCCATCCTTATTATCCAGGATCACTACTAAATCGGACATAACGTCAGCTCTTGTAGTATCAGTAACTACGTAAGTAATATTATCCAGATGATTTATCACTGGCTGACCTTTAGTACTAATTCGTTCAAGCTGACGAGAAAAATAACCATTCACATACTCTTTCAAAAAATAACTCTCAACTGAATCAGTTTGTTCAATAAACCTGGATTTACTAACTCGACTATAGAAATCATTATAACTAGCTGCTGGCTCACAAGTCGCCGTTGGCCCTATTAGAGAAGGAGTTCCTGAATTACCACCCGAAAGAGGGTTCGTTTTTGTTGGAGCTGCTGCACCGGGAGTGGTATCGTTATCACTACCACAAGAGTATATCCCTGTTAGAGCTAAAGTAATTACTATCATCTTGAACATTTTATTTAACTTCACTTCTCTCTCCTAAGTATTTCCTGAAAGGAAAATTTGTTTCTTTAGTTTTATATATAGGATTAAGAAGCAAGAATTATGCCATTGAGTATTTCAAAGAATCAGCGGGTTAGGAATGTCTAAGGGTTAGTCAGGTAGTAGGGTGTCTAAAGATTAGTCACCGAGAGGTCTCTCTTATGGTGCGGCCGCTATGGGACTGGGCCTTAGCGGCTTCGTTCTTCTTATTCTTAGTGGCAATTGAGCTAGCGATTGATCTTGCTCTTTTTTGGGCGATCTTTCTTTGCATGATTCTGCCTGCTACGCCGGAGGCTTTAGCTGCAACAAATTTTGCGATTTCCTCAGATGAAGACTTAGCGATTTCTAAAGCAACTCTCTTGGCCGCCATCTCAGTGTAGTAAGCGGTGTAATGATTGATCTGGGCCATGGCAATTTTCTTAGAGGCCACTTGGCTTAAGTGCTCAACCAACTCATTTACATCATCAGTCATCAACAGCTTGCTACTCTTAAGAGTAAACTCTGCGGCGCTTTGTCCGGCGGTCTTTGCAACTAAGTAGATAGGTCTTCGAACAACGGGAAGCACAACCTCTGGCATAAGTTCTACCGCATACTTCTGGGCTTCTCTCCATCCCTTATTATAACCACCCACTTCCGCTGCATTCTTGGCCCTTCTATAACTTCTTATAGACGTAATTTCTTCTGCAGACTTCTTATAAAGTTCTTTATCATATAAATTTATCGTTTCTAACTCTACTGCTTTGAGGTTTGATCCTACAGAGCGCGGAATTTCTTTAACTCCAGCAGTAAAAGCATACTTAGTCCCCCACTTAATCACAGAACGATGAGCAACATCCCATATTAATTCTTCACAGGCCGCTTTAATCGCCTCCGGGATAATTTCATTCGCCTTCTTCAGTGAAGCCATTTCAACGGCCCTTGAAACGGCATCAAACGTCATATCATGCACCAAAATTTTACTATTCACTTTTGGTAAGTCAGGTACTGTCTCTTCACCATCTGACAAGAACTCTTCCATCTCTGAAACTTCATCATCACCAGGCTTATCAGCTGAGGCGATATTTCGACTTGTGAAAACCGGCGTGTAAGTAGGAAGGCGGGAAGATTTGTAACCTAAGAAGTATTTCTTCCATAGACTACCTTCTAAATTAAATAAAACTTTACTTAAAGTAGAGTTTTCAGAAGCTTTGATCTTCTTATCACCCGAAGAAGCACTTCCTGAAATCACAATGAAAGTATCCTTACCTTTAAGCTCATCTGCCAGATTCCAGACAAACTCTCCCTTATGGGCCACCGTTGATTTACCCTTAACCATTATAAGCTTAGGCTTCTTAAAGTTGAGCAACCTAAACTGCCCTTGCTTTATTCTAAACTCATAACTCTTCTCTTTATAACTTAGTATTTCAACTGCTGAATTTTCACCTAAGTGAATTAAGGAATTATCAGACAGGATTGCTCTCAAGTAAGAACTCTTAGAACTCACAATAAAGCAGTTCTCTGTTATAGGATCTCCTAAGACAAACTTCTGCTTTGGCTTTTCCGGACACTGTTGCCACACATCTCCAGTAACCAAGGCAATATTTCCAAGAAACTTAGGACCGCTAAGTTCAGCACCATCGATAAGATCAAGAGCATAATGCTCAGGTACTAAAATCAAACAAAGGAGGAATAACCAGTTTTTCTTCATTACTGAACTTTTCGGTCAGTTGGATCTCTTTCTTATCCTTTGGTCACCCGTAAACTCTCCTCGGCATCTCTTACCGAGCTCAATTTCCTATGCCTAATTCAACTAAAATAACCTATACCGCAACTGGAAAGGTATTCAAGTCTTTAGGTGAGTTTTCAATACTTGAAAACTCAAATAATAGGACTATATAACTATTTGTTTTTAAATAAAGAGGTCCATTGAAATTCAGCTTTAACACCTCCCCTATTCTACTTCTCATGTTTCTTCTTTTTTCTAATAAAGTTTTCTCGCTTTCAATTCAACAAGAAAAAGATATTCGTCTCTCAAAAGCAATGGTTCTTCTGTCTCAATCAAGAGAAGATCTGGCGTTAAAGATACTCAAACGTAATATTGAAGGTGAATTTCACAGAGAATCTTTTCTTACGCTGGCCCGCCATTTCTATAAGAATAAGAAATTCACAAAGAGCTTTCGTTCCTATCAAGCAATCATTAAAAAGGGACTTGGTTCTAAAATTACTAATAACCGATATAATCCCCGCCTAAAAGGCAATCTAATCGAAGTTTTAAGAAACTCCCCCAGGCCAAAGCTTGAAGACCTGCAAATCACGTTTGAACTTGCCCAGCATTTCTATTCAGCTTACAAAGATAAAACACAATCCCAAGAATTCTTAAATGCTGTTCTAAACCTCAGCGAAAAATACTTCACTGTAACGGAGCACTTCGATTTCTTAAGAGGC
>CALHBL010000058.1 GCA_937930825.1 uncultured Bacteriovoracaceae bacterium | reverse complement strand
CAAGGGCACTCCTGGTGCCATGCCGCTCTTTATGCCAAAGTTATCGGATCAGAAAATTAATGATCTCACAGATTACTTATCCACCTTTCAGGACAATAAACCCTAGACCTGCATCAAGGAAATGAACGAAAGCAGTTGATTTTATGTTGATTATCGCTTAATTTAAACGAACGTTTGAATTAAACAGGTGTATTATATGAAGAAACTAATCTTTTTGGCCCTTATTCCACTTACTCTCTATGGCAATGGGTCCCAACAATTCATTTTAAATGAGGATAGGCTAGATGAGCTTACGAATTCTAGACCACCTAGTGTTAGGGAGATGGAAGTTAGTTTTCTTGCTGCAAAAGAAGCTTATTTGAGCCTTGAAGATACTTTTACGATGAGCGCTGAAGGTTCAGGCAATGCCTACCGGTCTAAAGAGAGACTTCTAAGCAACTTTGATGGAGGAGTGACGAGAAGATCAACCACCTATTCCCTAGGTCTTATCAAACCAACAAAATATGGTCTTGAAGTAGGGGTTAAGGCATTTGGAGCAAAAGTTTCGAATGCCTTTATTAATAGGGCAGCAACAACAGGTATTTCACTCGATCTTTCAATGGATCTTTATAAGAACTTTCTTGGAAGAATCACAAAGAGCAGTTTAGAAAAAGGTCAGCTAAGTATGAAAAGGGCACTTATAGAAAAGAATATAAGTGTAAAAACCTTTAAAAATAATTTAAGAAAAATCTATTGGGCGATTGTTGCAAATAATGAGCAAAAAAATCTACTAGAAAATCTGGTTGAGCTCTCTAGAAAGCAGTTCAATGAGTCTAAAAAAAGAAACAAGTCTGGTGTTGCTGATTACGGAGAAGTTGCCCGCTATAGGTCGCTATGGACAACTAGAAAAGCAAGCCTTTTGAGTCAGCGTTATCAGCTCTCAGAACTTTTTAAGACTTTAAAGGAGTTACTTCCTGATTTAAATGGAAGAAATATTACTTTGGGTGCTTATGATGTTGAAAAAACGGTAGAAGGTGTCTTGGCGTGCTCTAAAAAAATCCGCTCATATTCTGATGCTCCCTTCGCCTTCACTATGTATGATGAAATGATTGATATGCTCAATAAAGAAAAAGAGTTAGAGAAGAAAGTGATCAGTCACTACAATGATCCTAGCATTAGGCTAAATGCTCAGTATGCCAGTGTTGGTCGAGACTTTGGTTTAGAGGCCGCGCAAGATAATCTCTTTGATTCTCCCAGGGCAAGAACCAGCATTGGCGTAAATATTTCTATTCCTCTTGGTGGGGCAAAGAAGAGAACTCTAGAGGTTAAGCAAGAGTTATTAAAGAATCGTTACGATTCCAAGACAAAAGGCAATCTTTCAAAAATTAAAGCATATCATTCAGAGACTTCTGAAATTATAGGTTTCTTAAATGAAGTCGTGAAAAATCAAAAAGAAGCCAATAGGTACTTAGAAAAAAGCATGAAGGTTAGTCTGAAAAAATATAAGCAAGCAAGGATTAGTGTTCAAGAGCTTATTAGCGAGCAAGATTCTCTCGTACAATCTAAGTTAAATGAAATTCAAACAAAGTTGAAGATTATCAACACACTTATGGACTACTTTAGTATTTATACAGAAACTCCTTGTGAGTTAAATAGGATTTAGTGATGACATCTATAGCAAAGTTTTTTATAGAAAATGCAAAATTAACGATTGTCTTATCCTTAGGACTTATTTTCTTTGGCCAAGATGGCTTAAGGAAAATGAATGCGGAAAGTTACCCTGCCGTTTCTTTTGCAACAGCTACGATTGTCACTTTCTATGATGGTGCTACAGCTAGTGATATTGAAACTAAAATAACAAAACCTATCGAGGATGAAATTCGTGGGGTTAATGGCCTTAAAGACGTTAAATCTACTTCTCAGGCCGGGCTTTCAACAATCACGGTTCGGGTCGATATGGATGATCCAAAAGTAGATGTAGAAGAGGCCATGGATGAGATTCAAAAGGCCGTTGATAGAGTGACAGATCTTCCAAGGGACTTGAGAGATCCTCCAAAGTTTACCGAGTTAAAAAGTGATGAGTTTCCAGTAATCGAGGTTGCTGTGACTGGGGATAACACTAACCGCTCAAGAGATAAAATCGCAGATTTATTGAAAGAAGAGTTTGAAGACAACAGATCTGTTAAGGGCGTGCGCTTAGTAGGATTTAAAAAAAGAGCTTTTGATATAAACCTAGATCTCGATAAATTAAACGAAAAGTATATCTCAGTTTCAGAAGTCATCGCTCAAATTCAGAGTCGAAACTCCAATACTCCTGGGGGAGAACTTAAGGCCAAAAGAGAGCAGAAACTCGTGAGGGTTGAAGGTAAGATTAAGAATGTTGAAGAACTCTCAGCTCTTGTGGTTCGCTCCAATTTTTCTGGCAGTACCATTACCCTTGGGGATATTGCAACGATCAAGGATTCTGAAGAAGAGGTTAAGGTCCTTTCTCGTTATAATGGAGAAGAAGCAACACTCTTAATTGTTAATAAGAAAGCGGGCGCAGATACTTTAAAAATGGTTGATGAGCTTAATTTAATTTTTGAATCGACGAAGAAAAGAAACCCTAATTATAATTTTACGATCTATCTTTCAGAGGGACAAAAGGTTGCTAATAGAGTGGACGTACTAACCAGTAATGCGATTACGGGGCTAGTTTTAGTTGTTGTTTTTCTTCTCTTTTTTCTCCCTGGGAAAATTGGACTTGTTGCCTCTATGTCACTGCCTCTTGCAATGCTTGGGACTTTAGGTCTAATGCCAAGTCTTGGGATGAATATAGATGCGATTACCGTATTGGCCCTAGTGATAGCCCTTGGGATGATGGTTGATAACTCTGTTGTTATTAGTGAGAATTTTACTAGATTAAGGCATGAAGGCTTCGATAGTTTGGAAGCTGCAGTTAAGTCGATCGAATCGCTATGGCTTCCCATTACAGCGACTGCATTTACAACAATTGCGGCATTTTTACCAATGCTTGTTACTAAAGGCGTAATGGGGCAGTTCATTCGTTGGATTCCGATAGTTGTTACTCTGGCGTTAGTCTTATCACTCTTTGAGTCCTTTTTCTTCTTACCTATGAGACTTCGTTGGGCCGGAAAGAGTGCAATGAAACCGAAAGATACATCAGGAAATGCCGACTGGTTTTCTAAATTTGAAAAGAAATTTGAAAATTTCATGAGGGGGGTTGTAAAGAATCGCTATAAAGTTTCTCTAGGGTTCTTAACGATTGTTTTCTTCTCCCTTTTTATGATGGTTGGGGCAAATAAGTTTATTCTATTTCCAGCAGATCAAACAGAAATCTATATAGCTAGAGTTGAAATGCCCAAAGGAACGCGCTTAAGGGAGACTCATCGTCGTTTGGAAGATATTACAAAACAAGTGAAATCTGTTTTGAAAGAAGATGTCGTTCACATCGTCTCGAGGGCCGGTACTTCTCAAATGGGACCAAATGATCCTAAGGCCCAAGAAGGTAATAATGTTGGAATGCTCACTATGTATGTCAGTGAAAACGCCAAATATAATAGGGTTTATACCGATGTTTTGAAAGACCTTAAGACTATAAAACCAGATTATGTTGATGAGCTGACTTTTCAAGAACTGGTTAATGGACCACCTGTTGGAAATGCTATAGAAGCAACTTTTCGCTCCAATTCGAATGAAGATATAGATAAAATGATTGACGTTATTAAGACTAAGTTGTCGTCACTAGAAGGAGTAGAGAACTTAAAAGTAAATGATGTCATTGGAGACGATGAAGTCTTTGTTGATATTGATTATGTCAAAGCCGCGAGACTTGGCATAGATGCTGCCAATATAGGAAGTACAATAAGAGCAGCAATCTCAGGCAAAATAATATCTGATGTGACCCTTAATAATAAAGAAGTGGACTTGATCCTAAGATTTGATGAAGGCTCTAGACGAGATGTAAATGATCTTAAGAAAATCATAATAAGAGATCCTCGTGGCAATTTAGTGACCTTAGATTCAATTGCTAACTTTAGAGTTCAGGCCGGTACACCACAGGTTAAACGCTTTGACTTTAAAAGGTCTAAAACCCTAACAGGAGATGTTGACACCACAAAGGCCACTTCTGCTGAAGTAAATAAAATTTTACTTGAAACTTTTAATCAGAATAAGGATAAAATTCAGGGGATTAGTATTGTTTTTGGTGGAGCTCAAGAATCGACTAATGAATCCATGGGGTCTTTGTTTTCTGCATTAAAGCTGAGCCTCATTGGTATTTTTGCTCTCTTAGTTTTTCTCTTTAAATCCTATCTACGACCTGTCATTGTAATGACAACGATTCCGCTTGGGCTTTTGGGATTCTCTGTTGCCTTTTACCTTCATGGAAGACCTATTTCCTTTCTAGCGCTGATAGGTATTATTGGTCTTGGGGGAATTATCGTCAATTCAGGTATTGTTCTGATAAGCTTCATTGATGAGATGAGGGCCACTGGTGAGTTAGAACTAGAAGAGATTCTTGCAAAGGCTTCTGGTATGCGCTTGAGGGCCGTTTTTGTCACAAGCCTTACAACGATTAGTGGTTTGTTACCAACAGCTTATGGGATTGGCGGAAATGATGCCCTTCTTATTCCAATGACTCTGGCCATGGCCTGGGGACTGACTTCTGGAACAGTGTTGACCCTCGTCTGGGTG
>CALHBL010000057.1 GCA_937930825.1 uncultured Bacteriovoracaceae bacterium | reverse complement strand
ACAAACTTTCTATATATGGAGGCAACTGGAAACATAAGTGCACCCTCCACATCGAAAACGATAAAGATAAGAGAAACAACGTAGAATCTAACATTAAAGTTAGACCAAGCTGTTCCTACAGGATCCTCTCCACACTCGTATGCCTGTGCTTTGAGAGCACTTGGCTTGTAAGGGCGAATAATTTTTGCAGCGAAAACTGATACTAGTACTAACCCCACGGCTAAGCCCATGAGAATAATAACCGGCATATATACGTCTAAGGTGTAGGACGCCATCGCGGAAACTCCATTTATATAAGGTACTTATAGGTTTTAAAATTACACGAATGTTAACATATTGGAAACATTTTGAAATGGCTTTTTTGTACTCTGTGCTTTAAGGAAGTGATAGATAAAAATCGACAATAATGCGACCGTGGTATTTTCATGAATTTTTTTGACACACTCCATAAGAGAATCGACGAGGCACAGAGCAATAAGAGCTCTTCACTCAAGCTTCAAGGAATAGACGCAAACTTGTATGGTCTCTTCCTGAGTTTTCAAAAAATTTGGAAGACTCAAAGAAATGGTATTTACATCTTCCCAGCTCAGGATCAGGCTGAGGAGTTTTTTGACCTCTGCAAGAACAACTTCAAGAACAACGATTTTGACGCCGAATGTTTACTTCTGACTGGCCATGATCATGGGCCATATGGTGGCTACATATCATCAGAAAGAAGTTTATTTGAAAGATTTTATGCTTTGCAAAAAGCACTTTCAGCGCAAAAATCCAAGAAACCAATCCTTATTTTCACGACTATGGAAGCTCTGCATCTAAAAAATCCGCCACAGTCATTGTTAGACAATCAGAAAATAAAAATCGAAGTGAGTGATATAATTTCACCTAATCAGCTTAAATCTCAACTTGTTGCAAGGGGTTATCAACACTCTTTTACCATTGAGGAGCCTGGAACCTTCAGTCATAAAGGTGAAATTTTTGACCTCTATCCTGCAGATGGTTTACCCGTAAGAATTCACTACTTCGACGATATGATTGAAGAGATATTTCCCATTGATAAAGAAAGTTTAAAGTCTGTAAGAGATAAGCCACTTGAGAAAATCGAAGCAGGAATGTCTCCAAGAGTTTTCTGCAGAGGAGACTTTTCTACAAACCTTAGGGCATCTATCCCTATGCCTCCTGTTAGCCACAGACCTAAATTTGAAAGAAGAAAGAAAGTATTCGAGAGTTTAAGTAATGGTTTTCTATTTGAGAACTATCCCACTTATATACCACTCTTTTGTAAAACAACTGAGAGTATCTTTGATTACTTAGATATAGAGCATACCCATATCCACTTGTTCAACAGTTTTCGAACGATCGAAGAATGGTCAGGGTTTCTTGATGAAATCCAAGAAGACTACCTCTTAGTTAGCGAAGATAGTGATAACGATTGTTTATTACCTGGCCCTGAAAAATTCTATGAAACTAATCTTCTAGAAACTATTGGGAAAGATAGAATTACCGAAATAAATGAAGTTGAGATTAGTGTAAACCTCGCTGATGATATCAATTCATTAAAGCTCAATTATACACCATTCAAGACTTTCATAGGTATTGGATCAAATCCCAATATATCTAAAGCAGACCTCCTCAAAGAAACATTTGATAAAATTCACAAGCACTTTGATACAACAGGACGAGTAGTTTTCTTTCACTCAACTCAAGCAGCTAAAGAAGAGTTCATTCATCTTCTTAATGTATTTGAAATTCCTCCCTCAACAAAGAGCAGAATTTCCTATAGTAATTATCCTTTAGAGCGAGGTCTTTACTATGAAAAAGAAAAAGCTCTCTTTCTCACAGAAGCCGACCTTTTCTCTATTAAAAAAAGAAAGGTAAAAGATGTTAATCAAAAAGACCTAGATCTCTTTGCAGAACAATTAGCAACTCTTCAGCCAGGTGATTATGTCATCCATAATGAACATGGTGTTGGCAAATACTTAGGATTAGAATCCCTCGACCTAAGTGAAGAAAAATCTGACTTTCTTGTATTAGAGTACTCTGGCAAAGATAAAGTCTACGTTCCAGTCTATAAGATGAACCTCATTCAAAAGCATGCGAATGCGGTCGTCTCACTCTCTCTTGATAGTTTAAGAAATAATAAGTTTTCAACTTTAAAAAAGAGAGCGAGTCAGTCCATTAAGAAACTGGCCTTTGATCTTCTGAAGCTACAGGCAGAAAGAGAAAGCGCAAAAGCATTCTCATTTTCTCCGCCTGATCATTACTACAATGAGTTTGAACTAGCGTTTCCCTTTCAGGAAACACCAGATCAGAGGATGGCCATATCAAATGTATTAGAAGATATGCAAAAAGAGAGGCCGATGGATCACCTCGTTTGCGGTGATGTTGGCTTTGGTAAAACAGAAGTAGCGATTAGGGCAGCATTTAAAGCAGTCCTTGATCATAAACAAGTTGCTGTCCTAGTACCCACTACCATTCTTGCTCTTCAGCACTACAACTCTTTTAAAAAAAGATTAAAAGGTTTTCCCGTTAGTGTTGAGTTTGTCAGTCGCTTCAAAACCGCAAAAGAGACTAAAGAAATATTAGAAAAGCTAGCTGAAGGAAAAATAGATATTCTTATAGGTACGCATAAGCTTCTTTCAGACAAAATAAAATATAAAGACCTTGGCTTAGTTGTTGTAGATGAAGAGCAGCGTTTTGGCGTTGGTCATAAAGAAAAGCTTAAACTTCTTAAAGCGAATGTAGATTTTCTAACTTTAACAGCGACTCCAATACCTAGAACTCTTCAGCTAAGCTTCCTTGGTCTTAGGGATTTAAGCCTCATAAAAACTCCTCCACCAAAACGTCAATCAATTAAGACCTACATCATTAAAGAGGATCCCCTAACTCTTCAAACGGCCATAAAGAAAGAACTGAATAGAGGAGGCCAGGTATTTATTGTTCATAATCGAGTCAATGATATTGAAGACTTTGCAGCTCATATAAGGGAGCTTGTTCCGGGGGCAAAAATAGTTATTGGCCATGGCCAATTAGCTGAGAAAGAGCTCGAAAAAAGAATGCAGGCTTTCTATAAAGGTGAGTATCAGATTCTTATCGCCACAACAATCATCGAGTCCGGTATCGACATCCCAAATGCTAACACCATGATTGTTGATAGAGCTGACACTTACGGCCTCTCTCAGCTTCATCAACTTCGTGGCCGGATTGGTCGCTCTGACAAAAAGGCTTATGCTTATTTTCTAATACCAAATAACCGAAATATTACAAATGTTGCAGAAAAGAGGCTTAAGGCGCTGCAAACTTATGCAGAAATGGGGAGCGGTTTCAATATTGCTTCTTGCGATTTAGAAATTAGAGGGGCCGGGGATATTTTAGGTGCCAGCCAATCAGGACATATAGAGGCCATTGGACTTGAGCTTTATATGGAGCTCCTCCAGGATGCTATACGAGACTTGAAGGGTGAGAAGAAGGTTTTCAATAAGAATCTAGAAATTTCAGCACCATTTCCATCTTACATTCCTAATCACTATATTGCAGACTCATCTGAGAGATTGAGACAGTATAAGATCCTTTCCAATACTAAAAGTCTTGCCGACCTTGAAACAGTATTTCAAGACCTTCAAGAGATTTATGGGCCAGCACCTATTGAGTTTAAAAACTTAAAAACTTTACTAGATGCCAGAGTAATTCTCTTACAATGTGGAATCAAAACCGTTCAACTCAATCCCGACAGTATAAGTATTCAGTTTGATAAAGGTATTTTAGATAATAATAAGGAAATGGCAGCAAATGTAGCTCAGACTTTTCTCAATCATCCAAAGCTCTACCATTTTAGTCCAGATTATAAAGTTCTGTATCGAAGTAAATCTCAGCTCCATCCTGAAGATTTTCTCGCTTTCTGCCATAAAATTGCTGAGCAAATAGTTCCATGTTAGCGTTATTACTTACTTGTATTAAAATTTGGTATAATTAGGTAAACGATTTTCTAGGATAAATAATTATGAGTAGAAAGGTAGCTGCTGTTATTCTTACCACATTAACTATTGCGGGGCATACACTTGCTCAAAGTGACCCGGTAGTAGCGACTGTAAATGGCGTTAAAATTAAAAAGTCTGAGTTTGATAAGAATTATGCTCAAAACCTTCTCTTTGTTTCAGATAAAGTAGTTACTAAAGATAAAGTTATTAATGACATGATTAATAAAGTTCTTGGGATACAACGAGCTAAGAAAGCAAAACTCGATCAAGATAAAGTCGTTAAAGATAAGATGGAAGAAGTGCTCTATCATGCTCAAATCTCTAAAGACCTAGAGCCTAGGCTTAGTAAAATTGTTGTCACTGATGAGGATGTAAAAAATTATTATAGGACTCATCCTGAATACAGAACTGCTCACATTCTGCTTCGAGTCAAAGCAAGCCCCTCAAAGAACCAAGCTATGGCAGCACAGGCCAAGGCGCTAGAAATCTATAATACTTTAAAAAAGGCCCCTGAGAAGTTTGGTGAGCTTGCCAATAGGTACTCTCAAAGCTCGACCGCACCAGGTGGTGGTGACATGGGTTTTCAACCAGCTATTAGAATGGCACCTGAATACTTCAAGGCGATCAAAGGAAAGCCAGATAATTATATCACGTCACCTGTTAGAAGCCAGTTCGGCTATCATGTAGTGAAAGTTCTTTCTAAGAAAGACTTCTCTGCTATAAATTCAACCCTTTACAAGAAAATAGTTTATGACAGAAAGAGGGACGCTATTTTAAAGAATTACTTTAATGGGCTTCAGAAGAATGCAAAAATAAATATTGTTAAGAAATATATGCAATATGAGGATCCTAAGTAGCACCTCGTTATAGACTTAAGTAAAATGAGAATTAGGCTTAGTCTAAATAGCTAGAGTATAGCCTAACGCTCCTTGTCCTAAGAGCAAAAAATTTATAAAGTAACCCACACTTCTAACGTGGGTTTTTTATGAAATTATTAGTCACTCTTTCACTTCTTTTCTCTTTGCAAACTCATGCAGTTCTTCTTGATAAAATAGTTGCTGTTTTTAATGATAGGGCCATTAGCTTAAGTCAGATTAAGAGAGTAAGAGAAAACTTAACTGCACGTCGAAATATTTCTCCTCAAATATTCAGTAAGAGTAAATATTCTATTAAAGAGTTAATACAGCTTGAGTTAAATAGAAGCCTCATTAGGGAAAAACTTACTCAGATGGGCTATGTCGTGAGTGACGCCCAAGTAGAATCTCAAATTAAAAATACAGAAGAACGTTTAGGACTAAATCGCGAAGCACTTCTAGGTTTTCTTAAGAATAATAACTTCACGTTTGATGAGTACTTTGAGCTTATTAGAGGATCAATAGAGTACAACCTCTTTATCTCAAGAGTTATTCAGCCTCTTGTATCTATAACCGAACAAGATATTAAGAACGCTTATTACAAGAAATACTCTAATCAAAAGAGACTTTCATTCAACTTTAATATTGTTGATTTTTCACTTCCTAAATCAAAGTTCAAAAAAGGCATGTTAAGTACTTTCAAAGATGTGATGACTAGCTTTAAAAAGTCTGGAAATCTACCTAAGGACTTCGCTGATGTTGCATCCAATGCTCTTGGTGAGGTTGCTGAAGAAGGTCTTACCAAAGAGATTAATAAACTTTTAAGCAAGACAGAAGAAGAGAGCTTTTCAGAGCCTATCCTATTAGGTCAGGACTATCATCTTTTCTTTATTAAAAAGAAAGACCTAGTAGAGTCTGATCATTACTTAACAGAAAAGAATAAAATTCAGGCACTCATATTCCAAAAGTCTATCGGGTCTATTTCTGATTCATGGTTTAAGAGTGAAGCAGACAAACACTATATTAAAGTTTTCCTTTAGAGATGATCTACGTAAGCCAAGGACATGAGAGGGGAATTGGTCTAGAGATACTGTTTAAGGCGATTTTACAGTTGCCTCATTACATAACCTCAATAGTCGAAGTTCATGCAAATACTCAGCAAGTAGAAGAGACTGCTCAATTCCTAGGTTTTAAAGTTCACTTTTCTGAAAGCAAGATTATATTTCAGGGCGTTTCAGTTGGGTTTAAACATACCGAAGAAGAAACATGTATTCCTTTATCTACAACGAGCCTCAGAAGTATATTAAGTATCATAAAACCTCATGATATTTTAATCACCTTACCAACTTCAAAAGATCAGCTCTATTTAGATGGTGTAAGATGCTCTGGCTATACAGAGTTTTTTAGGACTTTTTTTAATGATAGAGACATTGCAATGTTATTCCATTCTAATGATATTGACGTCCTACTTCTGACAGATCATATTCCTCTTACTAAAGTAATTTCAGCTCTAACAATAGATTTAATTTCAAAGAAATTAGAAAATACAATTGCAGGACTTAAGAGACACTTTACATTACCCGAAGATATTATCATTTCTGGAATAAACCCTCATGCTGGAGAAGGTGGCATACTTGGGCATGAAGATTCTATAATTAATGATTCTCTTAGAGTTATTTCTTCTAAGTTTCCGCAGATTTCTTTTCAAGGACCTATTCCTGGAGACACACTCCACTTTCATAGAGACTCATCAAAGAAACAGCTCCTAGTGTATTCATATCACGACCAAGGCCTTCCTTTTTTCAAAGAGAAATATGGGCTTTTTGGAATCAATGTAACTATGGGCTTACCTTTTCTTAGACTAAGCGTGGATCATGGGACGGCCTTCAATCTCTATGGTAAAAATATTGCTGATAGTGGAGGACTTCTTCATGTCTTCTATTCAGCTTACGAGGTTTTAAATCGATGAGTATAAATGAGATTGTAGTTAATAAATCCAAGGTCCATAACTTAAAGAGCGTTAGTGTTAGGATTCCTAAGAATAGTTTAACAGTTATTACAGGTCCAAGTGGATCTGGAAAATCCTCCCTAGCTTTTGATACAATCTATGTTGAAGGGCAGAGAAGGTATATTGAATCTCTTTCTAGTTATGCAAGACAATTCTTAGGTCAGTATCAGCCACCTGATGTAGAATCAATAACAGGCCTGAGTCCTGCCATAGCCATTGATCAAAAATCAACAACCAAAAACCCTCGATCAACTGTCGGTACAATCACAGAAATCTACGATTACCTAAGAGTACTCTATGCAAGAGTTGGAGATCTTCACGACCCAGACACAAATGAGATCATTAAGAAGTTTACCCCTCCTCAGATTGTTCGAGAGCTTATTAAATTTCCAGCTAAAACGAAGGTTCAGTTGCTGGCGCCTATTAAAGTGGAAGACGGATCTATTGCAACGAAGGAAGTGGTTAAGTTTCTTGGTATGGGTTATTCAAGAGCAAGGGTGAATGGAGAACTCGTAAACTTAGATGATTCTCTTAAGTTCAAAAAGAATCAAAAGCCCACTTTAGAAATTGTAATTGATAGAATTTTAATCAAAGAAGGTGTTGAAAAGAGGCTAACAGAGAGTGTTGAGCACACACTTAAACTCGGCTCCGGACATATTAATGTCCTTGTGAATGACAAAAAAGATATTAATTTTTCTGAACATATGGTCTCTTCAACTTCAAAGAGAGTATTTCCTGACCTAGAGCCGAGACTCTTCTCTTTCAATAGTCCTATCGGTGCCTGTAAGAAATGTAATGGCTTAGGACAGAGCAGGGAATTCAATCAAGAGAGCATGGTTTTTGATGACTCACTTCCTGTTTTAAAAGGGGCCATAGAGCCGCTTACTAAGAAGAATAATTTCCTCTATAAAATGGTAGAATGCATGATGCTTGACGAGGGACAAGATCCCAACAAACCGTTAAAGAGTATCTCTAAGAAAGTTTATAAAATACTGTGGTATGGAACAGATAAAGTTTATCGCTATTCATTCAAGTCAGAAAATTCTCACTTTGAGTTTAGTAAACCATTTCCTGGCCTATTAAAATGGTTCGATAAAAAGTTTCATGAGACAGGCAGTGAAAAAGTTAGAAAGAATTTAGAAAATTTTATGAAGATTCAACAGTGTCAAAGCTGTAATGGAAATCGGCTTAATGAAGCTGCCCTCTCAACACTGATAAAAGATAGAAATATTATGAGTCTTTGCCTCATGAGTATTGAAGAGTGCTTCGACTTTTTCAATAAGCCTTTTCTAAAAGGGGAGAAAGCTGAAATAGGTGAAAAGCTCCTTAAAGAAATTAAGAATAGACTCAAGTTCTTAATTGATGTGGGATTGGGGTATTTGAACTTAAATAGATCCGCTGCCTCTCTAAGTGGAGGGGAGAGCCAAAGAATCAGACTCGCTACTCAAATTGGGAGCGCCCTTAGTGGAGTTCTCTATGTTCTTGATGAGCCTTCAATTGGTCTTCACCAGCGTGATAACACTAAACTTATCAAAACACTTAAGTCATTAAGAGACCTCGGAAATACTGTCATTGTAGTTGAGCATGATGAAGAAACTATGCTCGAGTCAGACTATATTATTGATATCGGACCCGGTGCCGGTAGACATGGCGGAGAGATCGTCAAAGCCGCAAAGACTGCGGTCTTCATTAAAGACAAGAAGAGTATCACTGCCAAGTACTTAAACGGAAAGGAAGCTATTCCAGTTCCAGAAGTCCGAAAAAAATCAACGGACTTTATTGAACTCAAAGGTGCTACTCATAACAACTTGCTTAAAGTTAATGTGAAAATACCTATGGACTGTCTTGTTTGTATTACAGGAGTTAGCGGCTCAGGAAAGTCTACTCTACTTCATGAAGTTTTAGTTCCAGCTTGCAAGAACCAAGTGACTCCCATGGGTGGCCTCTACAATAGAAAGAATTATCACTCTATCTCTAACATCTCTAGCATTAAATCTATTATAGAGCTTGACCAGAGCCCCATAGGCCGAACCCCACATTCTAATCCTGCAACTTATACGAACTTATTTGATACCATTAGAAAGCTCTACTCCCAAACACCGGAATCTCAAATTCGTGGTTATAAACAAGGTCGATTTTCTTTCAATGTTAAAGGTGGTCGCTGCGAAGAGTGTGAAGGTAATGGAGTAAAGAAAATCGAAATGCACTTCTTGCCAGACGTCTACATTACTTGTTCAGAATGCAAGGGCAGAAGATATAATAATGAAACACTGAGCGTTCTCTATAAGGGCCAGAGTATTGCTGATGTTCTTGAAATGACCATTGATGATGCCTATCTCTTCTTTAAAAACCATCCTAAACTTAATCGTATTCTCTATACCCTCATAAGCGTTGGCCTTGGTTATATGAAGCTAGGACAACCAGCGACGACACTCAGTGGGGGAGAAGCACAGAGGTTGAAGCTCTCGCGGGAACTTGCAAAACGAACTAAAGGTAAAACTCTTTATATTCTAGATGAACCTACGACAGGCCTGCACTTTGCAGATGTAAAAGTGCTCCTCAAGGCCATTAATGATCTTGTTGACCAAGGGCATTCAGTGATCATCATTGAGCACAACCTAGATATCATTAAGAGTTCTGACTATCTCATAGACCTTGGCCCAGAAGGTGGCTCTAAAGGCGGCACTATTGTAGCAACCGGTACGCCAGAAGAAGTGGCAAAGGTTAAAGGCTCTTTTACAGGTAAGTATCTTAAACAGTGTCTAAAGAAGTGACTAAAGATCTTAATTTTAGAAGCAATCTAAACTCGCTAAGAGACTTACCTGATCATGTGATTGTTGAGAGCTATAAAGTCGTAAAGAAGTTTATAGATAATTCGAAGGTTGAAGCAGTTCAATTATTTTTAAAAGAATCACTTGATCAAGAGTATAGCTTCCAAAGTAATTTTAAGTCCGTTATTCTCATGAATGATTCTGAATTCAAAGAGCAAACTGGCTACCGCTATAGTAGTGGTGTTGTTGCCATATTCGAAAAGCCTCAATTTATAGATGAAGGAGAAGTACAATATCCAGCAATCATATTAAATGGGCTCACCAAAGTGGAGAATGTAGGGGCCATTGTAAGATCTTCCGCTGCATTTGGTTTTAAGACTCTTATTATCGATCAGCAAACGTGTAGTCCTTTTATGAGAAGGGCCATCAGAGTCTCAATGGGAAATATTGCCCTTTTAAAAGTCCATAGAACTAAAGATCTAGCTTCTTTTTTAAAGAGAAGCACTGCCAATATTTATGCCGCTGCCAATAAAGTCGACTCTGTAGATTTTAATAACTGGATTCCTAATAAGAATAGTGCTGTGATTATAGGAAGTGAAGGGCATGGGCTAGAGAATGATATTCTTGAAGCTTGCAGCGACACAATTAGAATTCCTATTTTAGATTCTGTAGAATCTTTGAATGCTAGTGCTGCCGCTGCTATTATTTGTTCAAAATTTTCTTCGTTACTTAATACTTCCAAGTAGAGTAGACATCTCTATTGCAGACATGCCAGCATCCCAGCCTTTATTACCGGCCTTTGTACCTGCTCTTTCAATTGCTTGCTCAATATTATCTGTAGTGAGTACTCCAAATATAACAGGAATATCTGTGTCTAATGACACTCTAGAAATTCCTTTAGCTACTTCACTTGAAACATAATCAAAGTGAGGAGTGCTTCCTCTTATAATCGCTCCTAAGCAAATAACACCATCAAATCTCTTTGTATTGGCCAATTTCTTTGCAACAAGTGGAATTTCATAAGCCCCTGGAACCCAAGCAACTTCAATTGCTTCTACATCTCCATCATGGCGTTTAATACAATCTATGGCGCCACCTAAAAGTTTACTAGAGATAAATTCATTAAATCTCCCAACTACAATTGCGTACTTCTTTCCTTTCGCTGAAAGATGACCTTCATGATACTTAGTCATTTCTTCTCCAATTATTTTATATTATTTAAGTAGTGTCCTAATTTATCTTTTTTAGCTTTCAAGTAATCATAATTCATTTTGTTTGGTTCTATTTCTAGAGGTACTCTTTCTACCAATTCTAAATCAAAGCCTTTTAGGCCAATAATTTTTCGAGGGTTATTTGTTAAAAGCCTGAATTTTTTAACACCTAATTTTTTTAGAATCTGAGCGCCAATTCCATATTCTCTAAGGTCGTCTTTAAAGCCCAGCTTATGATTAGCTTCGACTGTATCGTAACCTTTATCTTGAAGTGAGTATGCCTTAATTTTATTAGGAAGTCCTATGCCTCTGCCTTCTTGACGTAGATAAACTAAAACACCGCTACCGGCTTTTTCAATTTGTTCCATCGCTGACTCTAATTGCTTTCCACATTCGCAGCGCATAGATCCAAATATGTCCCCAGTGAAGCATTCCGAGTGAACGCGTACGAGAACGGGTGTTTCAGGATCAATTTTTCCCTTTGTCATCGCTACATGATGTGAGCCACTACCAATTTTTGTTTCAAACATATGAAGATCAAATTCACCAAACTTATTAGGAAATTTGATTTCAGAAGTTTTAGAAACCATTTGATTTGGAATTTCTTGATCGGGGATTGGGTGAGAGCGTCTATACTCAATAAGGTCTTTAATCGTTATAAGTTTTAATTCCCAATCATTTGCTAACTCTATTAGGCGATCTCTTCTGGCCATGGTTCCATCATCGTCCATAATTTCACAAATAACTCCTACGGGAGTGCAGCCAGCTAGGACGGCGAGGTCAACTGCTGCTTCAGTGTGACCTGCTCTTTGAAGAACACCGCCAGGCTTGGCTATCAGTGGAAAGATATGACCCGGTCT
>CALHBL010000056.1 GCA_937930825.1 uncultured Bacteriovoracaceae bacterium | reverse complement strand
GCCTGAGGATGCTCAGGTTTTCGCCATTTCTTATGACGGACAATCTTTAGATTTTAGTTTAGGAGAGCTGAAGAGTTCTTTTGATGTGCAAGAGACTGACTTACTGGGCGCGCACTTGATTTTAAAAATGCTCCTCAATATGCACTCAACTCTTCTCATGGGTTTAATGAATCGCTTTGAAAGTAATATTATGACTTATGTGAGGCCGAGCAATAGCAAGTTAATCGACCGGAGTATTCGGTATGCTCAGCTTCTTTTAAAAGAGCAGGGTATTGAGATTCCTTATCAGGTGCTGGTTAATGATTGCTTTAATTTAATGGAGAGTTGTTCTGAGTCTGAGCCCATTGTGCTTAAGCTCTTTGCTCATCATAACACTCAGAATTAAGCATCCTTATTTTCGATATTTTCCTGAGTAGGTTTTGAGTCCTCTTTCATGCCTTTTTTAAAGTTTGTGATTGCCTTGCCCATTGAGTTGCCAAGCTCCGGTAACTTCTTACCACCAAAGAGAAGCACAACAACTGCAAGTAAAATAAGGGCCTCACCCATTCCTAAACCAAACATAATCTACCTTCCATTAATAAGGGGTTCACATAATCCCCAAGTAACCTTTACAAGTATACCACAGAAAATACCTAAAGATAGGCCTTAGTAAACCCTCGAAAGGGGCATCGTGTAGCGCCCAGGCGCGTAATTTATCACTCTCTGCTCTTTCATTTTCTTGTGACTTGCTGCTGATTTAGAGCTGTAGGGGTAGATGGCAATTCCACCCCGAGGAGTAAATTCACCAATAACTTCAATGAACTTAGGTTTCATAAGCTTGAAGAGGTCATCACATATTTTTTGAATGCAGTCTTCATGAAAGTCACCATGGTTTCTAAAGCTGAAGAGGTAGAGCTTGAGTGATTTTGATTCAACCATTGTCTTTCCAGCAATATAGTTGATGAAGACACGGGCAAAGTCAGGTTGATTGGTCTTTGGGCAGAGGGAAGTGAATTCAGTACAAACTAGAGTTGTCCAGGCTTCACTGGCCGGATTCTTATTGGGGAATACTTCAAGCACTTCTGGTGCATAGTTCGTGGGGTAGAGGGTCTTTTCTTGACCTAATGCAAAGTCTTTTAGCTCTCGTTGATCTCTTCCCTCTTCTTTTGTCAGTTTCTTTGAAATAGAGGGTGTCGATGTTTTTCTTACTTTTGTCTTACTGATTTTCTTCTTAGTTGCCATTATTTGCTCCGCAAAAATATTCACATATTAGGGCATTATGTTAGTGTATCGCTTCCACACTAGCATTAAAACCTAATAAAGAGAGGCCCCAGAGGTGATTGCTCCCAATAAAAGAAGAACTAAGGTAGTCCTTGTCCAACTTGGCTCACCCAAGACGCCGAAAGTTGGAGATGTTCGCTCCTATTTAAAAGAGTTCCTCGGTGACCCAAGGGTAGTGGATATAAATCCTCTTCTGTGGAAAATTATCCTCAACTGCTTTGTTCTGCCTTTTAGGCCCAAGAAGAGTGCTGAGGCCTATTCTAGAATTTGGAATAAAGAAGATCAGTCCTTTCCCCTGATCTCAATAACTGAAGACTTCACTAAGAAAGTGGCTTCCTTCACTCCGGATCGTGGTAAAGATTTTATAGAGTATAATCATGCCTTTCTTCTCAGCTACCCACGAGTAAGTGACGTTTGGACCTCTTGGGAGGACGACCTTGATCATAGCGATCACCCCGCCACAAGGCTCCTGGCCATTCCCATGTTTCCCCAGTACTCAGAGGCCACTATCGCAAGTGGCATGGATGGGTTTGCTGGAGAGCTGGCCAAGCGAGTAAAGATTCCACCTTTTGAGTTCTTCACCAATTTTCACACGGCCCGCTGCTTTATTGATTCTTCAGTAAACCAGATAGAAGAGTTTCTAGTTAAGTTTAATAAAGAAGACGGGGGAACAGATGCCCTCGTTCTCAGTTTTCATGGCATCCCAAAGAGAAGGGTGATTCAAAAAGAAGACCCTTACTTTCTTCACTGCTATGAAACTTTCAAACTTTTAAAGCAGAGAATTAAAGGAATAGATCCAGAAAAAATCCATATGACTTTTCAGTCACGCTTTGGGTCTGAAGAATGGCTCACTCCCTATACTGATGCTTACTGTGTGGATCTTGTTAAGGCCGGTAACAAAAGAGTTGCCCTCTACTGCCCGGCCTTTGTGGCCGATTGTCTTGAGACGGTTGATGAGATCGGGGCCGAGCTAGGCGAAGAGCTGCATGAAGTTGGTGGCAAGGTTCAATTCATTGAGTGCTTAAATGATAAGGATGAATGGTGTAAGAGCTTTTCTGAATTTGTTTATCACCACTGTGAATCTGATCGAGCAACTGTCCATGACCAATACTATTACTTATCAAAAGAGGATTATACTGAAATGCCAGAAGTTGTTGCTGAGAAGCCTGGATTAAGCCCCAAGGCAAAGAGTTCATTGAAAATTGTTTTTCTAACGCTCTTTTTAGACCTTGTTGGATTTTCGATAATCTTTCCTCTCTTTCCATCCTTAGCAAAGCACTACTTAACGGTGGATAGTGACAATTACTTCTTAAAGCTTATCTTTGGTTCCATTACCAACCTCACGCAAATTGGTGGAAGTGATATAAGTTCTATCGTCCTCTTTGGAGGGGCCCTTGGCGCTCTCTATAGTTTACTTCAGTTTATTGCGGCCCCTCTATGGGGCAGCCTAAGTGACCGCTATGGACGAAGACCTATTCTCTTAGTATCCGTTTTCTCTTTGGCCTTGAGCTACTTGCTTTGGTTCTTTTCCGGCTCCTTTACCCTCTTGATTGTCGCTAGAATCATTGGTGGTTTCATGGGAGGAAATATTTCTACGGCAACAGCAGTCGTGGGGGATGTGACAACTAAGGAGAATCGTTCAAGAGGAATGGCAACTATTGGTATTGCCTTTGCTTTAGGCTTTATTATTGGCCCTGCCATGGGCGGGATTCTAAGCCTCGTTGATTTGACTAAGATCTATCCAAGCCTTACGAGTTACGGTGTAAACCCCTTTAGTATGCCTGCTCTTTTGGCCTTTATTCTTTCGCTCTTTAATT
>CALHBL010000055.1 GCA_937930825.1 uncultured Bacteriovoracaceae bacterium | reverse complement strand
TATTTCTTCTATCGTGATGTATTCAACTCATCATTTGCAGCGTTCGGCATGGGAATTCTGGCCTTCTCTTTAAGCCCATGTTGTCGTTACTATCTTGGTGATACGATGAATCCATTCTCTCGTTGGCCCCGACACTTCTCGACTCTCATCATTGAATTAATGACAGCTATTTTTCACCGTCTGCTTTTAAAACATAACATGGTTATGATAGAAATTGATCGCTAAAAAAATATTGTAAGTTGCTGAAATAAATCTCTTTATTTTTTTAGTTAGAAGTAAACTTCCTTTTGAAGTTCATTTAATTCACCTTTGAAAATAATTAGCTTATTTTACTCGGGATTATAAATTTAAGATGCTGGGTATTTTTTGCGACGGAACCTTATTTCTGGTTATTTAATCAAGCTTAGACAGAAGTAAGGCCTCTTTTGTATTGTAGCGAAAGAGGTTTTTTCCGAGATGCATTTTGATAAGAGAGTTGTCTGTTATGCAGGCAAATTTTATATATTCCAGTAAGTAGCTTGGAAAACGCCAAGGACTTGCTGAGAGTAACTTTAGTCCAGCGGAGAGAACAAAGCTAGGGACAGGGATAATAGGACAGTTGAGAGTAGATTTAGCGCTCTTTAAGGAAATACATTCATCAGAGGATATATTATATATTCCCGTCGGGAGCTCTTCCAAGCTTCTTAGAAGAATTTTTGCCATATCAAATTCATGAATGAATTGAAACATGGGGTTGTAGTCTGAGCAAACGGGGCTGTGAGGTGAGACTAGGTATCTCGTCATTGTATTGTTGATTTGGGGGCCAACAATTGTCGAAGGTCTAAGTACGAGAGTTTCGATTTCTCCTTGATTCTTCCACATCCAATTTGTCGCTATCTGATCCATTTCTACAACATCTCTTAATTCAGGGTACTTAATAGAGGCCCTTAGAGGCTGATCTTCATTGATAAAGACAGGGTTATCTGAAAGAGCACCATAGACATGATAAGTGCTAAGGATAATAACTTTTTTAATATGGAACTTGAGAGAGAGGTCTAAGATTCTCTTTGTTCCCATAAGATTCAAGTCAAGTCTTTGTTCCAACGTTGCAAGAGCAGAGTTGTCTGCATGGCTCATTCTTCCAAGGTGATAAACGATATCAAATTCTTCATCACGAAAAAGCTTTTCGAAATTTCCTCTGGTATAGCGCATTTTCCAGTATTGAATATTCTTGGTTTCTATAGATTCAGTAATATCCCTGGAATCAACTCCTATGATTTTAGCATTAGGGTATTTCTTGACGATCAGCTGAGCCGTAATCTTTGCCAGACCTCCGGCCATACCAATAATAAGAATAGATTTTACATTACTATTTTCCATTTAATTCTTATTAGCGAAGAAGGGCCTTCGGTTTCTTAATCCTTCTTGGGTTAAATCTCTGATCTTGGCCCTGATTTTATTTACGTGAAAATCTATCTCAATATCTGGAGCTTCAGGTGATATATCTGGAATAGTGTAGGGATCACCAATATGAATATCAACAGGACTTGGGAGTGGAAAGTAGAGTGGGCTGATGGGAAGGGCCGGTAGGCCAAGTTTCTTTGCCAGGCCTTTTGCCTGATAGACCCATGGAAATATTTCTTCTGCACCGACAACAGAAACAGGTAAGATTTTTACATTCGAAGAAAGGGCCATTCTAAAGAAGCCTCGAGTGAAGCGTTGGAGTTTATAAAAATCAAAAGTACTCTTGGCAACCCCTTGAACCCCTTCCGGAAAAACGAGAACCGATTCACCTCTATTGAGAAGGTTAAGACAGTTTTGACGATCTCCTAGCACTGCCCCAGCTTCAGCTGCCAAATTCCCTACCCATGGAAGTGCAGTAAAAAAGCGCTCAACCATTGAGCGTAGAACTCTTGAAGGTCGAATCTCTGTGGCAAAAGCAGTTGTGATTAACATGCCATCGATTGCAATTTGGCCAGAGTGGTTAGAGATAACCATATAGGGCTCATCTAAAACTTTTTCTTTTCCAATAACTCTTACTTGAAAATAGTTCTTATAAAATGGCCATAGAGTTTCGAGAGTCTTTCTAGCTTTATTAAGATTTAGGCCCCAAGGGTCCTCTCCTTGGCAATATTGCTTCTCTAGTTCGGCAAAGACTTCATCGAAGAGTTCTTTTGGTGCTGAAAGGTTAGAGGGGCCGTATCTATTTAGTAGGTTCAATTATAATTCCAAGAGTTATACTCGGTCACTAGTTAATCTTATTTACGTTATTCTAGCAGAAGAAGCCTTCTTCTCAAAAATAAGCTATAAAGTCTTTTATAGAGGAAGTTGAGTATATAGGTTGAGTTTTCCATGAGAGAAAGTTAGAACAAAGTCTTGTATACTTTACTAGTTAAAAGGTTCAAGCCAGATGCGTCGCATGAATCTTTCAAGAAGTAGTATTTTGACCTTAAAAGGAAGTTTAAATGGATAAGAGTGCTGAGTGGCGCGCAAAAATGCAAGAGGTATTTCAGGCTTGCCAAGGTGAGCTTAAGAAAACCACTGAGATTGGAAAGAAGATGCTTAGTGCTTCTAAGGCCAACTCTAATTTACAAGAAACATATAAAGAACTTGGTGTTCTACTTGTAGAAGCGCTAAAGAGTAAAGAGCTTATTTGGGAAAATGAAGAAGTGGAAAATCTCATTAAGAAAATTGATGGATGCGAGTCAGATCTAGAAAATATTGAAGAAGAAGTTAATAAGATAAGATTTTCTGAAAGCGAAGAAGATCCTAAGAGTTAGTTTGAAAACTATATTGCTCTAGGCAGTATGCCGAAATGGCCTGCTCTAGCTGAGGAAGACCGATTGAATTCTCAGCAGATACAAAATGAACTTGCTTAACCCAAGTATAGCGTGCAAAGAGTTCTTTCTTCTTTTTTTCAAGTGCAGCTTTGTCCTTTTGCTTCTTGAATTTATCTACTTTATTAAAGGCCACTGCTGTGAACAGAGAAGAGCCTTCAAGAAATTTGTGGAATTGCTGGTCTACTTTTTGATCAGGGTGCCTTGCATCTTGAATATTGATGATGGCCACAGAGTTTGGTAGCCCTTCAAAGAATGTTCCCATCATGAGTTGCCAGTTTTTAATCATTTGTTTTGAGACTTGAGCATGCCCGTAACCTGGCAAATCAAAGAGGAAGAAAGGAAGTGGTTCAGCACTATCTCCTCTATCGATTAAAAAAGTAAAGACATTGATTTCTCTTGTTCTTCCTGGCGTTTTGGATATTCGTGCTGTTTTTCTACCAAAGAGACTATTGATAAGACTGCTTTTACCGACGTTTGATCTGCCAACAAAGGCGACACCAATCATTTCAGGGTTCATCTCAAAGAGGTGCTCGACCTGCTCGAGCTTGTCTAGACCTAATTGAAAGTGAGTGCTGCCTCTTATGATTTCCATGCCCTGTTCTACTTCAATTTACCCCCAGCTACAAGTGAGAGTGTGAAAATTAGAAATAATTTCTATTAGGAATAACCGAAGGAATATTCCTGTTCTATACCGCTACTGGAAAGGAATTCAAGCAGCACGCCTAAAGGCGCGTAGCTTGGGCCTTAGTACCATCCGGGCATACAAGCCTTTTGGGGAGTTTTGAATACTTGAAAACTCTTACTGGAAGACCATATCTAATTGAAAATAGAGAAGGAGTCATAATGAACTGGAAGAAGACAATTGATAGAAGTGCCTGCCGTTTTGGAGGAAGTATCCTGTGGAGTCCTCTAGAAGGGAATAAGCGAAAGTTGAGTATACGAAGGACACGGGTGACCATAAGAGTGAGAAAGAATGCTAAAACTAGCTTTGAGCCTTGTCTGATAACTCTTCCGTCCCTCTATGATGAAGGAGATTTCCTCTTGGAACTCATTGGAAATGAGCAGAAGGGTCACTATGAAGTTACAAGTCTTGATGGAGTTCCCTTCTTGCATAATCGTAACTATTGCTTTCATGGAATAATATGCCAAGGGGATACCTTTGACTTTGACTATAACAGGTTAGAGGTTCCCCTTGCTTCATCAAATAAGGTTGATGACTCCTTACCAATACAGTCCTGGCCTGATCACTTAAGTATATTCTTAGAAGGTGAGACAGGCACAGGAAAGACTACGATGGCCAAGAGGATTCACGATGAACTCCATGCATCGAATCAGCCCTTTGTGAGTGTTAATCTATCGGCGTTTAATCCATCACTTATTGAAAGTGAGCTCTTTGGCCATGAGCGAGGAGCTTTCACTGGGGCGCACCGAGAAAAGAGAGGGGCTTTTGAGCTTGCAGGTAGGGGAACACTCTTTATCGATGAGATTGATAGTCTGCCGCTAGATCTTCAAGTGAAGGTTTTAAACTTCTTAGATGATAAGAAGTTTAGAGCAGTAGGAGCTGAGAAACAAAGAGAAGCACAGTGTAGAGTTATTTTTGCTTCTGGGAGTAGGATTGAGACTCTTGTGGAGGATAGAAAGTTTAGAATGGACTTATTTTTTAGAATACAAAGTGGGCTAAAGGTTAAGTTAAAGCCTTTAAGGGATAATTCTTCGCTTCTTAAATCTATAATTGAACAGTTTGAAGAAGACAATGGAGTCAGTTTCTCTAAAGAGTGTATTGAGCTTTATGGTAAATCAAAGTGGCCAGGAAATATTCGCCAACTTAAGTCGCATCTATGGAGGAAGTATTACTCAGGTAATTCTTCACGGATGATCTGCGTATCTAAGGAAGATGAAGAACTCAAACGCTTTAATAGTGACCTGATAGGAAGAGGAGAGAGTAAAGTCATTGATCTTAAAAAAGTTAAACATGAACATTGTGAAAAAATTTATTTAAGTTCTTACGGCTCAATACCTTTAGCTGCTAAGAGGTTAAATATTGCCCAAACCACCTTAAGAAGGATTTTGGCAAGTTAGCCACCGATAATGGAGTGGATATAGACTTCTGTGATTCCGCCCTTGATGTGCCTAGCGTGGAGCATCGAATTGATCTCCTTAATAATTTTCTCTTTCACAATGACCTTTCCCTCTGTCTCTAGAGGGAAGGCTATTGAAAGAGGTTCGACTTTAGAGTTTAAAGTATCATGAATAAGGTGAGGGTTATTCCAAAGAAACTCTTTGATATATTTATTTGAAGATTCAAAGGTAAAATCAATGACAAGATTCTTCAAAGTATCTCCCTTGGCTATATAAAAAGGAAGGACAACATTGCTGACTTGAAATTGCTTTTCTAGTTTCTTGAAGTAGGCCGGCCTTTTACTTATGGCGGTTGCATCCTCAACTTCTTCAACGAGTTCTGCAGCAGGGTCTTGTGACTTTTCTGCAATATTATTGGATTCCACATAAATATTGAGACTCGCGAGTCCCGCGACTGTAGAGATTGTGATGATACCTGCAAGTGTTTCAGGTTTAAGAGCAAGGTACCATTTTTTGAATTTTAGGAATGGAGGTAAGAGAAATGTGGAAAAAATGGCCACGACCTTACTTAACTTAAAGTCTTTTAGTCTGGTCCCTTTAGCGACCGCAACGACGTCAGAGGTTTTTTTCTTAGCTCTTCCTATTTCTGCTCTGGCGATACCAATTTTTTGTAGTCCTACTTCTTTCTTAGATTTCAACTTTTGTTTTAGTCCTGCCTTTTTCAAGGCCATGGTCTTTTTTGTATTCTCTACCGAAGTCTTAAGCTTAATTGGTATTAAAGAGCGAATTTTTTTAGAAAATAAGATACCCAACTTTTCTAGAGAGCTGTTAATAGACTTTTCAATTTTATTTAATTTGCTCAACCTCTAACCTTCGCTACTAAGGCAATACCTTGTTAACTGTATCGGTCGTTTGGGCATAATAATTGAGCTAGTTTTCTACATAATTACAGATAGTTAGAGATCGGTAGATTCTACCGAAGGGCAGCTGATTTCTTATAAATTCTTATGTGCTGCTAGGGAGGATCGATAAGTCCTGTGTGAGTTGATTTTATTTAAGGATTTAGAGATGACATTTTCAGGACGTACTTTTTCACTTTATATTACATTCTTGCTCTTTAGTGGCTGCGCAGGAATGTTTGAAGGCAGAACCTTTATCGATGAAATGGACTACCAATCTGAGGATCTCTTTATTCCTGGTGAAGACTTCTCTTATACTTCGGGTGATAGCGGAAGACCTTATAGATCAAGGGAAGAGGTCATGCAAAGAACGCCTGCATCTGAGAGAGAAAGTAGTGATAGAAAAGAATCGAGCTCAATATTAAAGGAGCTGGCAATGAAAGAGAAGAAATTGCGGCCTGGGGATAGGGAGCTCTATGAAGAAATGAAAGCTGAGTTAGAGACGGCCTCTGAAAAGATTTACTTTATTGGCCTTAATTATCAAGATAAATTGGCCTACATGGACTCTCGTAGCTTTGAGGCTAAGTCTGCTAGGCAAGCCTCAAGAGGTATCGCTTCCCTCAAGCCTGTTTATAGGAGCGCTTTAAACTTAGGAATGAGCAAGGATGATGTCATAAGTAAGTGGGGTCGACCGGCCAAGGTAGAGGTTGCTGGGAACCCAGATAATGAAAATGAGCGGTGGACTTTCTATGAAGGTGGGTCGTTGCGTCAGGTGTATTTTGAAAGTGGAGCTGTCCAAGGCTGGGATATTCCATAGAAAAGCTTATTGTCTTTTACAAATCTAGTAAATTCAATAGGTTAGATTGTCGTGAAGAGGAGATAAACCGTTGTTTTCTCGAATAAACTTTTATAGAGTTCTCAATTAAAAAATATTAAAACTCTATTAAAGGTGGGTCGATGAGCGATCTTTTAAATGACTTTACACTAGATTTCGAAAAACCTGTTCGTGCACTTGAAAAGCAAATTGAAGAACTTCAAGAAGCTGAAAAGAAATCAGAGATAGACATTTCTAGGGAGATTAAGGCCCTTCAGAAAAAGGTTAATTCTCTCATAAAAGAAATTTATTCTAACTTAAGTCCTTGGGAGAGGGTTCAACTTTCCCGCCATCCAAAACGCCCCCATACAGTCGATTATATTGATGTTCTTTTTACTGACTTCCATGAAGTTGCGGGAGATCGCTACTTTGCAAACGATCAGGCAATCATAGGAGGCTTTGGCTACCTTGGAGAGCAGAAGGTTTGTGTAATTGGAATAGAGAAGGGAAGAAAAACTAAGGAGAAGGTGGTCCATAACTTTGGTATGCCTAGACCTGAAGGCTATAGAAAAGCACTTAGGCTCATGAAGACGGCCGCACGATTTGATATACCAGTAATTACTCTTGTTGATACTCCTGGAGCTTACCCTGGAATTGGCGCTGAGGAGCGTGGGCAGTCAAGTGCGATAGCTGAAAACTTAGCTGAAATGTTTGATATCTCTACTCCAATAATAAGCCTAGTTATTGGTGAAGGTGGATCTGGAGGGGCATTAGGAATTGCAATTGCCGATAGAGTGCTGATGATGGAGTACTCTATTTACTCTGTGATTTCACCTGAGTCATGCGCTTCGATTCTTTGGGCCGACCCTAAGAAGGCCGAAACTGCAGCGAACGCCCTCGATATTGGGCCTCAGAAAGCTCTCGAGCTAGGGGTGATTGATTCAATAGTGAGCGAATGTAGGGGAGGGGCCCACAAAGATCCCGAGGCAACATTTGAAATGGTGAAGAGTGCTCTTTTAAAAGAGGTTAAATCGCTTTCTAAGATGAGTAAGAAGAAGTTACTTGATAACCGTTTTACCAAGTTTAGAAGAATGGGTAACGAAACGATTAAAGTCTTAGAAGGCTCAGACATAGATGTTTTTCTATAAGATAAGGAAGTAAAAATGCCCCTCTATTCGATGACTGGTTTTGGCCGTGGTGAGAGTTCAGATAGTCAATATAATGTTACTGTTGAGATTAAGTCGGTCAATCATCGCTTTAAAGACACACGCTTTAAGATGTCATCGCTATTTAACTCCCTTGAGTTAGAACTTAAGAAGGAACTCTTTAGTTTCTTTAAAAGAGGAAGTTTCGATATCTTCGTCAATTTTAAAAGAGCTGATAAGAATTCTAAGTTTGAAGATATTGATTTTGATAAAGTGAAAAGTTTCCTAGAGAGTAGTTCATCTATTATACCCCGTGAGCAAATGAAAATTTCTCCAACTGAGTTTCTAAGAAGTGAATTCATGATGGAGAATGACCTGAGTAAAGATGAATCATTGCTGGGGCTAACAAGGGCCGCGTTTACTAAAGCTTGTAAAAGACTTGAAGAGTCTCGCCAGAGTGAAGGACTGAAACTCGATAAGGTAATAAGAGAGCATCTTAGTGTTTATCAACAGCACTTTCAAAATGTTGTGGCCCAGGCTCCCACTTTCCAAAAAACCGTAGAGAATAAATTAAAGAAGCGCTTTGAAGAGATGAAAACTGAATTAAATGTCGAAGAACCTCGCTTTATGCAAGAAGTGGTTTTCTACCTTGAAAAGCTTGATGTCTATGAAGAGATTAACAGAATTAAGGCCCATCTTGAGAAGCTTGAAGAGATTATAGGTGGCAAGGCAGAAGTTGGAAGACAGATTGATTTCCTAGTTCAGGAATTAAACCGCGAGACAAATACAATCGGTTCTAAATCATCAATGCAGGAAATATCCGACAATGTTGTTCAAATGAAGGTTCAACTTGAAAAGGTAAGAGAGCAAGGTCTAAACTTGGAATAATGGTCATGGAAAAAGCACGCGGGAAAATAATAATTGTAGTAGCTCCTTCAGGGACTGGTAAATCGACACTTATCAAGAGACTGAAGAAGGACTTTGAGCAACTTCAGTGGTCTGTTAGCTATACCACAAGATCAATTAGAGAGAATGAAGTAGATGGCAAGCATTACTTCTTCATTTCCAAAGAAGATTTTCTAAAAAGAAGAGATTTAGGGGAATTTATAGAATGGGCCGAGGTTCATGGTAATTTCTATGGAACCTCTAAAGACTTTGTATCTACAAAGATAGATAATGGTTCAAGCCTCTTATTCGACTTGGATGTGCAGGGAACTGATAATATGAAAGAGGTCTTTGGCGATGAAGCAAAGGGTGTTTTCATTTCTCCTCCAAGTATAGAGAGCCTAGAGGCAAGATTGCTTGCTCGAGGTACAGACTCTCAAGATGTGATAAACTTAAGACTAGAGAATGCTAAAAAAGAATTACTCAGAAAGAATGACTATGATTTTCTTGTAGTGAATGATGATCTTGAAAAAGCTTATCAGGACTTAAGTAAGGTTGTAGACTCAATACTTTCTGACTCTTAAAAGAGGTACTTTTGTTTCAATCTTTGGATTTTTCCCATGAGCGTGATTTAACAGTTGATGATGTTCTAAGAAGAGTAGAATCTTATTACCCCGACGCTGACTTTGAGCTCATGAGAAAAGCTTATGATCTAGCAGAAAAGTCTCATATAAATCAAAAAAGAAGCTCTGGTGAAGAGTATATTATTCATCCCTTAAATGTTGCAGCAACTTTAGTTAAGCTGCGAATGGATGCCGATTCAATTATGGCCGGTTTTCTTCATGATGTTGTAGAAGACTGTGATGTTACTCCACAAGAAATAGAACGAGAGATAAACCCATCAGTTGCGGGTATTGTTGTCGGTCTTACGAAAATTAGTAAAATTAACTTCAAAACAAGAGAAGAGGGCCAAGCGGAGAACTTTCGAAAGATGGTTGTTGCCATGGCAAAAGATATTCGCGTTGTTATCGTAAAGCTAGCGGACAGAATGCATAATATGCGTACTCTTCAATATGTTTCAGATACTAAGCAAAAGAAAATTGCTAGAGAGACTCTTGATATCTATGTCCCCCTTGCCAGCCGCTTAGGGATAAATTCAGTTAAGTCTGAGCTTGAGGATCTTTGCTTAAGATTTCTTCACCCTGATATTTACTACCGGCTAGCTGAAAAGGTCGCAATGAAGAAGTCTGATAGAGACTTCTATATTGGAGATACTATTGAAGTTATTCGCGAGAAACTTCTTGATCATGGAATGAAGTCAGAGATTAAGGGGCGGCCAAAGCACTTCTACTCAATCTATAAGAAGATGACGGCAAGGGATATGGACTTTGATCAAATCCATGACATCCTCGCTTTTAGGGTTATCGTTAATAATATTACAGAATGCTATAAGGCCCTCGGGATTATTCACTCTGCGTTTACACCAATTCCAGGGCGTTTTAAAGACTATATTGCTATCCCTAAGGTGAATGGTTATCAATCTCTGCACTCTATGGTGATTGGCCCACAGGCCGAGAGAATCGAGATCCAAATTAGAACCGATGAAATGGATGAGGTTGCTGAAACAGGTGTGGCGGCCCACTGGAAGTATAAAGAAGGTATTCACTCTGGCCTAACAAAATTGGATTGGGTAGAGCAGCTTCTAGAGTTTAATCAAAACGTACCAAATAATTCTGAGTTCATGGATGTTGTTAAGAATGACCTTGATATGGGTGGAGTTTTTATCTTTACTCCGACAGGGGATGTCTTTGAACTTCGGCACGGAGCAACGCCTTTGGATTTTGCTTTTGCAGTTCATACAGAAGTTGGATCTCGCTGTGTTGGGGCCAAGGTTAACGGTAAAATGGTTCCCCTACGCTATAGCTTAAGATCTGGTGATACTGTTGAAGTTCTAACAAGCAAGAATCAAACCCCGAGTAAAGATTGGCTGAATATTGTTAAATCTCCTCGAGCTAAAACTAAAATAAAACAATACCTTCTTAAGATAGAAAGAGATGCTCATAAAGAGGCCGGCAAAGATATACTGGAGAAAGTATTTAGAACCTACGACACTTCATTGAAAAATCTAGAAAAGACTGGAGAGTTGAATAAAGCTTATCAAGCAATGAATTGTTCAAATGTGGATGAAATGTTTATCAATATTGGTTCTGGGAAAAGTAGTATTGAGCATGTCATAAAAGCTGTACCCTCTTTAAAGAAGAAATTTCAAGAAGTAGAAGTTGATGCTGAGGAATTGGCCAAAATAGATCAGTATTCCCAAAAAGTAAGCCAAGCGGCCCGCCGCAAATCTCATAGAGATAATGCAGTTATAGTTGATGGGTTGGATGATATTGTTGTTCGTATAGCCAAGTGTTGTAACCCAATCCCAGGGGACCCCATTGTAGGTTATATTACAAGAGGTCGCGGGATAACGGTTCATACCTCAAAGTGTACTCGGATGGAGCAGGGGGAAATGACGAGAACGGTTTTCGTTGAATGGAATCCTGACTTTAGCTTTAAGCACCCCGTTAATATTAGAGTCGTTACTCACGATAAGCCGGGAATACTCTCAGCTCTTTCTAAAACAATTAACAGCATTGGCGTAAATATCAGATCAGCTTTGGCCAAGTCTCTGCCGGATCGTAAGGGATCGTTTATATTTGAAGTTGAGGTAAAAGACTATTCGGAGCTTCTAAAGACAACTGCTGCTATAGAATCTAGAGAAGAAGTTATTTCAGTTGATCGGGTTTAGCCGAATCTGATTGATCCCAAATCATCAAAAAAGCATAGGTTCGAACATACTTATACACTTCAGTGTAGAGTATTTTAAGATTTCTCCACTTAGTATAATCACTTTCCACTCCCATATAGTACAAGTTAAAAGCATCATCTCTACTTTTAATTTTTCCAAAAATAGTCTTGATTCTTGGGATGTGATAGTCATGGCTTATGATAAGAATATTTTTAAATCCTTTTTTCTCTCTTAAATAACGGAGAGTGGAAAGACAATTTTCTACGGTATTTCTAGCAAAGTGATCAATTTCAAGGAGATTGGGGTCGATTTCTTGGCCAAGTTCAATTGAATTAAGAAGACTATCAACAGAATTCTTTACATAAACTCCAGTAATAAAAATATTAGATTGTTTAAAACTTTTGGCCAGCTTTATACCGTAGGGTATTCGACCTGAACCTCCAGTAAAGATTGTAATAAGATCAGGAGAAGATTTAAAGAATGTCTCCTTCGCCTTAGCATTTTGGTTCTGGCTAAATATTATAAAAAAGTATCCAGAGATAAGAAAAACGAAACCTAAAAGAAAGGAGTAAATGAGAAGGTTCTTCAACCTTCTCACAGATTTTGTTTCTCTAGTCTCAAAAATATACTTTGAAGGAAGCACTAGTCTAGCGACCCGCAATAACTTCTATTTCAACCAGTGCACCTTTAGGAAGGGCCGGAACTTGGACACAGCTTCTTGCTGGGTATGGCTCAGAGAAGTATTCAACATAAGCCTCATTAACGAGAGAGAAGTTACCCAGATCAGTTACAAAGATACTTGTTTTGATAATATTGTCTCTCTTAAGATCTTGAGACTTAAGGAGACCGTCGATATTATTCATGATTTGCTTGATTTGGCCTTTAAAACCTTCTGCCATTTGCATAGTTTTTGGCTCAAGACCAATTTGACCAGAGAAGTAGATAACGCCTTGATACTCAACACCTTGTGAGTAGGTTCCAACAGCTGCTGGTGCTAGCTTAGTTGAGATTATTTTCTTATTCATACAAGTTTCCCCTTTTTTTCTTCTGCCGATAGTAAGCCTGTTAAGTTACACATATTAACGATCTCAGAAACAGTTGCTGTTCTCTGAATGATGTTAACAGTTGATTTCATAGGAACAAGAAGTGGACCGATAGCATTAGCTTCTGTTAATTGACTGAGGAGTTTATAGCTTATATTTGCTGAACTAAGGTTTGGAAAAATAAGTATATCAGTCTGCTCATCAAGAGAATGAAAATCAAAGAGCTTATCAAGAATACTCTTATTGACTGCCACATCAGCTTGCATTTCACCATCAACTTTCATGTTAGGGTAGCGAGATTTTGTAATAGCAACGGCCTTCTTCACCTTCTTGGCCTGAGGTGTATTGTTGGAGCCGAAGTTAGAATAACTTAAGAAGGCAATTCTAGGTTCACGATGCAGGAGTGTTCTAAAGAGCTGAGCACTATTGGCCGCAATCTCTGCTAATTCCTCTGAAGAAGGGTCAATTTGAGTGGTGCAGTCAGCAAAGAAGAGAACTCTATTTTTAAAAACTAGTATATAAATACCTGAGGCTTTGGAGCTTTCTTCAGTACCGATTACATTGATAATAGGCAGAAGATTTGAAGCGTAATCAAGTGTCGGGCCGCCTATAAAAGAATCCACTTCCCCATTGCGAGCTAGCATTGAGCCAAAGAAGTTTTCCTGAACCATCAAGTCTTCTGCGTGATAGAGGCTCACTCCATTTCGTTGGCGGTGAGAGCAATACTTTTTGTAATATTCTTCAAATTGAGGTGCTTTATCAGGTTGAATGATTTGTAAATCTTTAAGGGCATTAGTAAGACCAAGGTGCTCCATCTTATCTTTAATTTGTTTTTCATTGCCAAGAAGTATGGGCTCTATTCTTCCTTCTTGGTGAAGAGTTTTACAGGCTTGAAGAATTCTTGTGTTTGCACCTTCTGCGAAGGCCATCTTTATTTTTCTTTCACTTTGGTTAACATAGATTTTGAGACGATCACGAATCGATCTCATAAATGATGCTGTTGTCCCCAGACGATTGCCAAGGTTTGAAGCATACTCATTTAAATCTTTAATTTCTTTTCTTGCAACACCGGAGTCCATTGCAGCTTTTGCTACGGCCGGGGTTACTGTTGTTAAAACTCTCGAATCAAATGGTTTGGGGATGATGTAGTTTGGGCCAAAGGTGAAGTCTTCGTTTCCATAGGCCAGCTTAACCTCTTCAGTAACTTCTTCTTTAGCAAGTGCTGCTATTGCTTTTACAGCAGCGATCTTCATTTCTTCATTTATTTTTCTTGCACTTACATCCAGAGCGCCTCTAAAAATAAATGGAAAACCTAGGACATTATTCACTTGGTTAGGAAAGTCACTTCTTCCCGTGGCCATGATGGCATCACTTCTAACTTCGGCCACTTCATCGGGATAAATTTCTGGCTCTGGGTTGGCCATGGCAAAAATAATAGGATTCTTTGCCATTGTTTTCACCATATCTTTTGTTAGGACACCGCGAGCGCTCACTCCCATAAAGGCATCAGCTCCATCCATTGCATCCGCAAGGGTTCGGTGCTTGGTATCTATGGCAAATTCCTCTTTATACTTATTCATGCCCTCTTTACGGCCCTTATAGATGACTCCTTTTGAGTCACACATCATAAGGTTTTCCGCTTTAACACCTAAGTTCTTAAAGAGTCTTGCACAGGCAACGGCAGCAGCTCCAGCACCACTGAAGACAACTTTGACTTCTTTAATTTTCTTTTTACTGATCTCTAATGCATTTAAGAAACCTGCACTAGCAATGATTGCTGTTCCATGCTGGTCATCATGGAAGACAGGGATATCCATTATTTCTTTGAGTTGTTCTTCAACTTCAAAACACTCTGGTGCTTTTATATCTTCTAAATTAATGCCGCCAAATGTTGGCTCAAGAGATTTAATTACTCTAACCATACCTTCAACATCAGTTTCATTGATCTCAATATCAAAGACATCGATATCGGCAAATTTCTTAAACAAAACGCCCTTGCCTTCCATTACTGGCTTACTAGCTTCGGGACCAATATTTCCTAAGCCTAGGACGGCACTGCCATTAGAAACAACTCCAACTAAGTTCCCTTTAGCAGTGTATTTATAAACGTCTTCAGGATTTTTTGAAATCTCTAAGCAAGGCCAAGCAACACCAGGACTATAAGCTTTAGCAAGATCTGAGCTTGAGAGTGTGGACTTGGTTGGAACGACTTCTATCTTTCCTGGTCTATGTCCGTAATGATATTCAAGTGCCGCTTGTTTTTGTGCTTCGCGTTCGTCGTTCACTCTATGTCCTTGGTTTCTTTATTTCTTAAGTCTCAAAACAATAGCTGAATCTTTCCTAACTGCCATGATGTAATGCCTTAAAATTTAGGTTTTAGTGCTATCTTTTTTTGGTCTTAGGAAAATGAAGAAAATGAGTGTCGTCGAAAGCATGCCGATATAAAGACCATCTATATTGTGAAGCAGCTGCGGTTTATCAATAAATCGCCATATGATCATGGAGATGGCCCCACAGAGGCTTGAGTAGAGGAATGTTTTATCACTGACTCGAGTAGGGTAGACCTGGCCAAGAAGAACGGGAAGGAGCATGCAGCCAGCACTGAGGCTGCCGAGTGTCTTCCAGACAGACTTAATATCACCTGAGAAAATAAAGGCCATTAATAGAGCAAGAGATGCAACACAGAGAATTGCTGCACTGTGTTTTTTTGCCGTTAGTTTAGTCTTATCCTTGCTGAGATCAAAACTAAAAGTAGTTGCCGCTAGAAAGAGGTAGCTGTCTAGTGTAGAGAGGATAGTCGCTAGGATGCCAGCAAGAAAGAGCCCTCTTAGGCCGTGGGGAAGTAACTGGATTGCATAGGTCAAGTATGCGGTGCTGCTTTGGGCCTCTGGAATTACGGCCTTGGCATACATAGCTCCAAAAGTTGTACATATATCAAAGCACAGCCAAATCACAGTAGAGATAAGGATGCCTTTCTTAGCGACTTGAGGTGACTTGGCAGCAAAGCATCTTTGATAGAAGTTGGGATCAACAAGTGTGCTAAGAGCAATAAAGCCCCAGACTAAAGTGAGCCCCCATCCTTGGCCGCCAGTTGGCTCGAAGTAAGTTGCAGGAAGTTTTTCAATTAGAAATTGAGGGCCACCAAATTGGGTGAGTGAGAAGAGAAGGACGAGTGCCACTGAAAAGCACATGGTAAAGAATTGAACTAAGTCAGACAGAACAACACTTCTTAATCCTCCCCAGAGGCAGTAGCTTAAAACGATAAGAAGGCCTGAGATCATACTAGGGGTGAGCGCCCATCCCGTTAAAGAGGATATGAAAAGACCAATGCTGATGATATAGGCGATGGGAAGAACGTTGAAGAGGTTGAAGATGGCGGCCAACTTTGCTGATTTTCTTCCAAACATTTTTTCAATCATGTCAGGTAAGGTGATGGCCTCATACTTTGCAATTCTCTTTACTAAGAAGAGAGCAAAGATAATATAGGAGAGGTACCAGAATACTCCTTGAGTAACGAAATTATAGATGCCTCTTTCAAAAGCAATTTTTGTGACTCCAAATATTCCGCCATACCATGTTGCTACTAAAGTCCCGATAAAGAGGGGGAGGGTTAGGCCTCTACCCATGAGCAAGTGATCTATGGCGCTTTGAATGGGTGAGTGCTTGACAGTATTTTTCTTGAGAATCTTTGAGCCATAGAGAACTGAAGAAATAGTTAGAATGAGAACAAGCCCAAAAATGATCCAGTCGAAGAAGTTCAAAGCATTCTTAATAACAAGTTTAGATGTGAATGAAGTCACTATTTCTCCCTTAGGCCGACAGGTTCAGCCTAAGAGGAGGAAGAAATTTTGTCAATTGACCTGACCAAGGCCTCCACCAAAAACTTCGGAGAGCTCTATTTGGTTGCCATCGGGATCAGCTATATAAAGAGACCGGCTATGAGGGTAGTCAATGATACCGTCTCCATAGCTAATTGGTATTCCTCGCTTATTAAGTTCTTCTAGCGTTTCTTCTAAATCATTTAAAATATGAATACCTATGTGATTCAGAATCCTTGCTTGTTGTACCTTCTCACTTTCATAGAGGCATAGGAAGAGTGAGCTAGGAGAGCCTATTATTTTATAGGGATTTCCAGTACTGCTTTCACCTTCTTCATAAATTTTAAAGCCGAATACTTCTTGATAAAAGAGAATTGATTTTTCTAAGTTTGAAACATTTAAGTTGAGATGATCAACGTGACTTATATTTAACATTTATTTTCCTTTGTTCTTTGTTTGATCTTGAAATTCAATATGGCCGTAGTGAAGTTAAAATAGAATTACTTAAAAAGAATGATCCGATAGTTTCCCGCTATTCTTAGTCAGGATCACAATGTCCCTAGTAGCATTATGCACACTTTAGATTTTGGTTTTTTAAAATTAATTTTCAATATTTTTAGGTACTTGTATGACTAACTAACAAAGCCTGTCTTGAGAGAAGTTGTGAGGTGCAAATGATTTAGAACAAGGGTTTAATTAAAGGGATTAAAAACCTCTTTTAAAAAAAAAGAGAGTTGTTTTTAACCCATCGTGGAAAAGGAGTGGCCATGAATCTGAGATTATTATCCCTCACATTTACTATTTTAGTTATTGCCTCTTGTGGAAGAGGAAATTCTTCAAGTGAGCTGCGGAGTGGAACAGAAGTTACAGCTTCCTCTATTATTGTTGGAGGACTTGAGTGGAGTGATGTTACAGGTCTTGGAGATCAAAGCGGGGAGAGTGTGAATGCAAGAGCTGTGGCCCATATTGATCTGCCTTCCTTTGGTTCAAGATGTACGGGTTTTATGATTAACGATGATATTTTAATGACCAATCATCACTGCATTCCAACCGCTGGAGATGCTAAGGGAGTTACTGCAAGCTTCGAAGTTGTGGAAGGTATTGAAAGTGGTTCAGAGCAACGATTTGATTGTTCAACGTTTATTGGCAATAACCAAGAGCTAGACTTTGCCCTTTTGAAGTGTGAAGGATCTCCTGGAAGTACCCATGGATCAGTTAAATTGACGACAAATTTCTTTTCCACCAACACGAGTATCTACGTTATTCAACAAAATTGTGATTACTACTCTGACAGTGATTGCTACTTTACTAAGAAGATTAGTCGAGGCAAGGCAAGCTTAGTGGGACAGAGAGTGACTCACGATGCTGATACATTGGGTGGCTCATCTGGTTCACCAGTTTTCAATGGTTCGTCACATGAGGTTGTGGGGATTCACCACGCAGGACTCGGTAATAATGGGAATGGACGCGGAGTTGAGAACTATGCTGTTTCAATGACAAGAATAGTTCCCTATATACTTGCCAATTTTCCAGCTGTTTCTTTACGTGGGCATCAGGCGGATCAATCTCAGGCAGACCAGTCTCGAAATAATAATACGATGGAGGGAGCGACGCAAATGGGGCGCTTTAAAAGAGTTCGCGGGATGATCGATAGTTCTAGTGATGTTGATTACTTTGAATTCACAGTTGGGCAAACAGACTTTGTTGCAATTGATTTAAGTATCGAAAGTTTTAGAGCAGACCTTGATATCTACTTAATAAAGAAAGAAGCGGGGGTAATTGGTAGGAGCGAAAGTGTTTCCTCTATTGAAGAAATTTCAGGGACTCTCTCGGCAGGTACTTACTACTTATTAGTGAAGGGTTATAGAGGAGCAACTGGAAATTACACTCTGACTATTCGCTAAGCGACTTCTTTTAGGAATTGGGCGGCCCTTTGTTCACCCCAAAAGTAGAGTCCCTTATCAAGTAGAGTCATAAAGCCGATATGTCCCCCTGTCTTTGTTATTTCTAAATGAAGATAGGGGTTTCGGTGGGCCTCTCTAATGGGAAAGCATTTCTTGGTGAGAAAAGGGTCATCTTTAGATTGAACTAGGAGAGTGGGTATTTTGACTTGCCCAATAATATGAGAGGCACTGGCTTCATTATAATAATCGAAAGCATCTTTGAAACCATGAGTAGGAGCAGTAATCAAATTGTCAAAGTCAATGAAGCTCTTACACGCCTTTATATCTTTAGGATCTAAATCAAGTAGTCCTAGTCTTTGCTTTTGAAGTGACTTCTTTCTCATTGTAGTAAGAAAACTTTCTGCATAGAAATTTCCGATTGAAGTTTCATTCAATTTATTTATGGCAGATTCAAGGTGGATTGGGCTAGAGAAGACTGCAGCACTTGAGACTTCGCTTATTTTGCTATTACCGTACTTTGCCGCGTAGAAAGTTGTGAGGTTTCCACCCATGCTGAAGCCAATTAAGTGGACTTTCTTGTATTTTTTTTGAGTAAGAGAGTGTTTAATAACTTGATTGAGGTCATCGCAAGAAGCAGCGTGATAGAATCTTCCCTTTCTATTAAGCTCTCCTGAGCAGCTCCTCATATTCCAAGCTGTAATATCCATTTTAGTTGTTTGATGAAGAATCTTGGCCATCCCTTTTATGTAGCCAGTCTGGGAGTTGCCTTCAAGCCCATGGGAGAGAATAACTAATTCATCAAATTCCCCATTTTCAAGGCGATCGACATCAACAAAATCGCCATCGTCCAGTTCAACCCTCGACCTTTCAAATACTACAGAACCTACTTTTCTAAAAAAGAAGGGGTACATTGTTTGGAAGTGTCCATTTTTCATAAAACTTGGTGCATCGAATTTACTACTAACAATTGGCATTTAAATAACTCCTTAACCAAACTCTATCATGCCACATTCTGACTCTGCTTGCTCGAAAAGGAATAGAGTGACATTATAAGAGCTCTTTACTTGGTAATTGACTTTTCTCATAAGTAAGAACGGGAGAGAGACTATTATTTGAATCTAAGCCTTTTAAAGCCAAAGGGCATGGTAACATGAATTTATAAAAATCGAACTGTCTATTGGCAAGTGATTTTGCATTACTCGTATTTATTCGGTATGTTAATTTCGAATTCAGCGTATAGAGTCCTGCTGTTTGAGTTTTCAAGTATTGAAAACTCAGCTAAAGACTTGTATACCCGGATGGTACAAAGGCTCAAGTTACTCGCCGTTAGGCGAGCTGCTTGAATTCCTTTCCAGTAGCGGTGTATTAGGGGAGAAGATTGTGGCGAAGTGTAAATACTGTCAAAAGGAAATTACTTGGATGAAAGAAGGCCGTAAGAATGTACCAGTAGAAGGTGATGGCGGGCTTCATCGTTGTGAATATATGCTTAGTGCCAGAGATTCTCTAAAGTCTATAGCCCCAACCACCCTTAGCCCTGAAGAAATTGCGAAGTATGAGCAGGGAATGAATCATAATGTTATGGTCAAAGAGAAAAAGAAGAAGAAGTAAAATAAGCTAAAACTATGTATAAAAGGGCCCACCTAGAAATTTCTAATATCTGTAATGTTCAGTGCTCTTTTTGCCCAATTGTCGAAAGGCCCAAGGATATAATGAGTCTTAAGGATTTTTCTAGTATCCTTTCTCAATTAACTCCTATTAGTGAAGACGTATGCCTTCATTTGATGGGAGAGCCCCTGGCCCATCCCGAATTTACTGAAATATTAAATATTGGAGAGGAGCAGAAAGCTTCTTTTCAGATCACGACAAATGGTCTTCTCATTCATAGATATGAGGACTTAATTCTTAAGGGCAGTGCTGTCAGGCAAATTAATTTCTCTTTGCAGGCCTTTAAAGATAATTTTCCTGATCGAAACTTGTGTGATTATCTAAACCCTGTCTTGTCCTTCACTGAAAAGGCCCGTTCATTGCGGCCAGATCTCTATATAAATTTTAGACTTTGGAATCTTAAAGAGGGTGAATCTGATGAGAATGAAGAAGTCTTTCGTTACTTAGAGGATTTCTTTTCAATAGAAATTAATCGTCAGGTCGACCCCTCCTTTAGAAAGAGCAAGAAGCTATTAAAAAATGCTAGGGTTTACCTTCACTTTGACTCTCGATTTGAATGGCCTTCCCTCGATTTCCCTATTGTTTCTGAGGTAGGGAGGTGTCATGGACTAAGAAATCACTTTGGTATTCATGCGGATGGAACAGTTGTTCCCTGTTGTTTGGATAAAGAAGCTACTATTAATTTAGGAAATGCATTAGAAAGCTCTGTTGAGGATATTCTAAACTCACCCAGGGCCCGATCAATTAGAGAGGGCTTTGAGAATGGAATACTCGTCGAAGAGATGTGCCAAAAGTGTACTTTTAGAAAGAGATTTAAGTAATATATTAGTACTAACTCTTAAGCCGTAATCTGTTTTTGGTAGTTGAAGGCATTTTTAATAAAGCTCTTCTTTGATGAGTTCAAGTTCTTGCTTTTTCTTTTCGAAACCATTTGAGTTGCAGCAAGACCTAAGGCATATCCTAGTAGAGGAGGAACAGCATTGCCTATCTGTCTAAATTGAGATGTTAGGCTTCCCTTGAATTCAAAATCACTTGGAAAGCTTTGGCAACTTGCGGCCTCTCTGACTGTAAGGTATCGATTCTCAGTTGGATGATAGTACGACGTTCTTGAGGTAAGTATGGTGGGTGAGGGAAGTGATGTATCAAGTCTTTGATACTTCACTTGGCGGAATCTTTTTTCAGGAATTGTATTCCAGTCAATATCAAAGCGAAGTCTTTTTGGAAGGTAGGCGAGTTCATCCTTCTCATAGCGTATACCTCTTCCTTCAGGTATTTTAGCTAATCTTTTACGATCGAGTTCATTCTTAATTTTTGCTGTTTCAATATTGTGATTTAAAACTTCAGCATTTCCCTTTTGAAAGCTTTTAAAGGCATGGCCTACAGTATTGAGTTTATGCTCTCCTCTTTTACCGTGGGTAACTTCAGGATATAGGGGTGCAGAGCAATTCTTTGTCCCTATGAGAATAGTTCGTCTGCGTATCTCGGGTACACCATACTCTTCGCTGGAGAGTACTCGCGCTTCAACTTGATAACCTAGTTTTTCAAACTCTCTAAATATTGATTCTAATGTTTTAGTATTCTTCTTCGCTAACAAACCAGTAACATTCTCCATAATAATTACTTTGGGATTGCATACTTTTACAATACGGACAAATTGTTTAAATAATTTATTTCGCTGATCGCCAGCTTGCCCTTTTCCAATAGTAGAGAATCCCTGGCATGGTGGGCCACCAACAACCATATCAATTTGCGAAGGGTCAATAAGCTTCTTAAGCTTAGCTGAAGTCAACTTCTCAATATCGCCACAGTATGATTCACTGTTCTTATGATTGTGCTTAAAAGTTTCAATAGCATCTTTATTGAAATCAACCCCAAGCTTACAAGTGTGGCCGGCAAGCTCAAGTCCTACTGAGAGGCCACCACATCCACTGAAAAGGTCTATAAAGTTTAAACTCTCTTTCTTTGACCGGGCCATTTGTCTTCTTCTCCATGACAAGATTATTGCAATCTGAAAATTCTATACCGCTACTGGAAAGGAATTCAAGCAGCACGCCTAGCGGCGCGTAGCTTGAGCCTTAGTACCATTCGGGTATACAAGTCTTTAGGTTAGTTTTCAATACTCGAAAACTCAAACGGTATGACTATATATTAAAGCGATACACTTAAGTATTTCATAAAAGTTTTATCTCTAACAGAATTTATTACGAGCTTTTATTAATGCACGGCCGTGCATTAATTCTATTTTCTGCTGTGTTGCATAAGGCATGTTATTATTAGGAAATGGTTAGATTATCTTAGATCAATTGTCTAAGCCGCAAGTCTTAGTTAGCGTTAAAGCTTATCAGTTTCAATAAGGATGAAATCATGATTAAGGTCGCACTTTCCCTCAGTATAATTTTTAGCTTTTCTATCAAGGCCCTTACAGTAACCAGCCTTAATATTCAGTGGTACGGTCGTGGTGGAAGTATGTATGGATTGCCTAGTGATGAATATCGTGATGAAAAGATAAAAGACTTTCTGACAAAGCAAATTCCTAAATCGGATGTATTTGTCCTGCAAGAATTAACTGATACTGCGAGAATTTCTGCCTTACTTCCTAATCACTTTTGTGAAACATATGGAGACGGTGGGAGAGGTCATCAGAATGTTAGTATTTGCGTAAAGAATAATTCACAAGCAATCTTCAGTGTGGATGAAGATATTGCGGTAGGAAAGAGATTGAGACCAGCTTTTGCGGCCAAACTAGACAATGGAATTAATATTATAGGTTTACACTTAAAGGCCGGATCAAAAGAAACAGATCTAAGATTGGATCAAATAGAGAGTCTTATTAATTCTCCTCTTACTGATTCTGTGGAAAACCCTAATACTCTAATAATAGGGGACTTCAATACATACAGATCAAGTCTTACTCGGAATGAAGTGGATGATGTTATTTTAATGGATGGAGTTTTTGGTCAAACAGGTTTTACTAGAACTGCTCATGAGACTTCGACTTATCTTGGGTATGGCCAGCGTATTTTCGATAGAGTCTGGAGTAGGGGGCTTGTGGTAAAAAAAGCTGAAGTCTATGGGCCTTGCCGAAGAGAGTCTGTGAAATTTCCTTATTCCAAAGCTGAATATTTTAGAAGGTTTGTATCTGACCACTGCGCGCTTCAGGTTGAGGTAGATGTCAGTAGTAGACCGGCAAAGTCTGTTAAGATTCAGCAGTACTAAGGCCTTAAGGCCGACTTTTGTTAAATTTAGGGTAATAAGTTCACACTGTTTCATTTTCCGAAACAGTGTTTCAGAAACACCGTGACCTCCCAGTATAAATTTTATAACAATGTTTCCAAGGACGGAAAATGGTTGTTATCGAAGAAATTCTTAAAAGTGAGTTGGATGAGAGAAAGGCGCTTAATGAAGCCTACTCCTTGCGTTCATTCGCTAGATTCTTAGGCATTTCGCCTACTACTCTTTCTCAGGTGATCTCAGGGAAGCGCAGCCTTGGGCGAAATACGCAAGATAAGGTACTTCTCAAACTTGGGTATCAGAATAAATCATCGAGAGCTTTGAATGTCTCTAAGAAAGAAAAGAAAACAGTAATGCTTGAGGAAGATGTCTTCGAGCTAATAGGGAATTGGCATTACTTTGCTATTTTAAGCCTAGGTGAAATTAAGGGTTCTAAGGCAGATCCAAGATGGATTGCTAAAAGAATCGGAATTACTGTGCCTCAGGCTAATCATGCCATGACTCGACTGAGTCGTTTAAAAATAATTGAAATTGGAGACGATGGATCATTCTTTCAAGTCGCCGCTTCCCTTGTGACAAGTGATGAAGTGCCCTCTGCGGCCATTCAAGAGTATCACAAGAGCACCTTAAAACTTGCTCAGTCAAAAATAGAAGAGCTTTCTGTTGAAGAGCGGGAATTTCGCTGTGTCACTATCGCAGGTAACTCTAAGAAAATTAAAAAAGCTAAAGAAATTATCAAAGAATTAAAGGATATGGTTGTTGATAGTCTTGAAACTGGAACTAGGGATGAAGTTTATCAATTGTCGATACAACTCTTTCCTTTAAAATAATGAGGAGAATTGAAGTGAAGAATGTAATTTTTAGTTTTGTATTATTAACGCTGGTGTCCTGCGCCTCTTATAACCCGGGAAACTATGCAGATGTCATGAAAGGGGATCACCCTAAGAGTACTCCGATTAATGCTGATATAGTGGATACTTACTCCTATAAGCCTTTTTCCCATATTAATTTTACTTTTGGTAACAAGGGCACGAAGTGGAGAAGGGTAAAGAAGATCACTGTGACTAATATAGCTGGAAGTGAAGAGGCCCGCATCATCGTTGGTTCTGATCTGGTTTCTTGGGCCAAAGGAACTAGTCGCCGAGCAAAAATTGATGCTCACAATACTCAAATGGTTCTTGGTGCAGTAGCAGGGGCCTTCGCTATCGGTGCAGGTGCTGCTTATAATGGCGGAAATAATGGACTTGCTGGGGGCTTAGCAGTAAGTGCTCTTACAGTCGCTACGATTTCAGACTTTAATAACTTAATGGATGGAATTGATGGACTTGAACTGGCCAAGCTTGTTCCACCCGAGCATCTCTATACTCCCTTTGCGATTCCTCCGGGTCTCTATATAAGTAAGTGGCTCGTGGTGCAAATGCCTGTAGGTAAGTTATTAACCTATCTTGATTTTGATGTTGAGTACCTCTCAGGTGAAAAGGTTTCTTATAGAGTGAAGTTGGACGATTACGCAAGGAAGGGGAAATGAGGTTTAAAATAATGTTACTCATTTTCATGAGAGTGGCGATGGCCGGTAACGAAGTTGGAAATGGTGGAGATGTAATTGTTTGCCCAAATAAGGCTCCAGTTCTTCTCGACTTTCATGAAAATAAAAATAAGAAAATGCCTTATACGCTTTTAACAAAGAAAGGAAAAGATGAGCTTGAATACTTAAAAGAGGTTTTAGGAAACCTCTCAGGTGTCTCTCAATCATTTCATAAGAAGTATTTGAATGATCTCACCCAACTTAAAGGAAAGCTTGTTTATCTACCTGATACTAAATTTAGAGATGTTAAGGATTCATTTCATGTGGGAGTGCCTAAAGGGTGTGAAATAAAACAAGCGGCAATTCAAAAAGAAGGCCCTCAAGGGACGATTATTTATATCAATAAAGACCTTTATGAGAAAATGAGCGTAGAGCAAAGGGCCGGACTGCTTGGTCATGAAATGATCTATGAGCACTTTAAATACTTTGGTCAACAGCATTCGGTCAATGTCCGTGAACTGAACCGCTATTTCTTCTCGAAAGAAATGCCTAAGAAGGGAAGTGCATCCTTTGTGAAACTAGTGCAAGGTATGAATATTCCCGGGTATTAAGATCATAGAGTCGCCTTCTTGGTGACTCTATTAACACCTCCAATTTGATTCAGTTTTGGCATAGCTCTTGCTTATTTAACACCAAAATCAAATAACAAAACTCGAAAACCTCTGGAGGGTTAAATGAAATTATGCTCAAAGAAATTAATGATTACAGTAGTTTCACTCCTTAGTACTCTTTTTCTACAGGCCTTTGCTAGTAGCAATCAGATTGTCTTAAATTTAGACAACTGTAAAAGAGATAATGATCTCCTAAGTACTACGGGATCAATGCTTGATAACCTTATTGATAGCTTAGACGCAAAATCCATGTTTGTATGCATACCTCAAGGAGATTTAAAGCAGATAGTAGAGGGCCACAATACTCTAGTAAGTGCAGATCCATCAAGTTACATGATTACTACAACAAATGTAGGATACTCATCTAATGAAACTAAAATCGTTATTTACCTTACAGACCGTTTCTATAATATTGGTTATGGAGTGAGCCAAGGACAATATACACTTAAGTTTGATGGGAGAAGAGCTCCATGTCATCAAGAGATTAGCTTAGCCTGTGGTGGTGGTAGAGTTGATGCCTGTTTTACTGAGTCTGGTGCTGAATTTCATAAATGTGTTGAAGGTACTATCTCAATATAGAATTCTTTGATAGCTGGCACTTAATTGGTGCTAGCTATCTTATCTCTTTTGAAGTGATTTCAGGTAATTAGAATAGCTGATGAAAAAGATTTTTAAAGCTCGTCTCTCTGCTGCAAAGTATACCGGTTCTTCCCTAGTAAATTCATACTTTTGAGTAATGTCCTAAAAAGGCCGATAAATCGATTAAGAGAAATGAATCTTTAGTTAATCCTTGTGGATATCTTCAATGAAGGGAAATTTTTTCAGTTTGTTATTAATGATGGCTTTAATGGGTCTTGAGTCTACTCATGGCTCTGAAGGTTTGCCTCTTTATTGTGAAAAGTTTCCGCAAATCGCAGAAGTAAGTGAAACCTTGAAGACATTTGAGCTTCCAAGGCCTGCCATCAATCCAGAATGCTATAAGAGCTTTCATAATCAAGAACTTGCTTGGAAGGTGACCAGTAACTACCTCAAAATTGAATATGCCAGAAATGAAAAGAATATTAAAAACTTTAAGGAAAAACTGGCCACAAAAGCAGTTCAAAGTATTTTAAGTAAGAGAACTCAATATTGGTCAATTTATAAAGATATTGGAGTAAAGAAAGGCAGAAGAAGAACGTCTTCAGAAAATGCTGATTTGAGTTTGAAAAGATGTGGTGTAAAAAATAAGAATTTTTCACAAGGCTTACTTAAGAAAATAATTGATACCTCGAATGAAGAACTTAATTCAATAGCTAAAACAACTTCTCCTCAGCAGCGTAAAAGAGATAGAGAAAAGTTATTAAAAGAGAGTCTTTTTAATAGTCTTTTAAATCGTGCTTTCTTTAATAAACAAGAGGCCATTGAAAAGGTAGATAATGAGAAGTTAGAGCAGCTTTCCAATATTGATATCTTTAAATGCATGGCAAGAGTGAAGCGAGAGCTCATTGTCGATATTAGAAGGAAGGCCCCAAAAGAGCAGGGTGGAACTTCTGATACTTCAGATGCTGATATCGTAGCAAAGCATAAGGCTGAGCTCAATGCTCGAGTAGATAGTGAGTGTTCTCTGGGCCTAGAAAATAAGAATAAGAGGTTGAAGAGTCACCAAGAGGCGAGTAAGAGGAAAATCGAGAATTATAAGAGGGCAATGATTCCTCTGTATAAAAGAGTAAAGTCGTTCCCCTTACTTTTTAAGAAAGTAGATAACTTAAATCTCTTTGTTGACTCTACTTCTAAAGTGCGTCCGTCAGCTTTAGCAGGTCACTTAGTAAAATCAAATAGAGCAAAGGAGCTCATAGAGGGTTTTGAAAAAGTAATTAAAGCTTATCCTGATGACTATCAGGAGATACTTGAAGGCGTTCATGATCCTAAAATGAGGAGAAAGAGTAAGGACTTACTTAAGAATAATAGAGATATTGATTTTGCAAAGCTTGTGAATATTTACGCTAAAGAAGTAAGAAGAGTTTCAAGTAATGACGGCCAGGTTGATGGCCTTATGAAAAGAGGTATTCAGGGCTTAACGACAGATCTAACGAAATCAGCTGCAACAGTCTGCAAGGGACTGGGAGAAGGACTTCATCAGTTTCCTTTATTGGTCGATGAAGTGATGAAGCTAGGTAGTCATGAAAATGAAAATATGCAAAGTGCTTATTGCCAAGCTTTAAGAAAAGATATCATAGAAAAATCCAAATGGAGTATGAGAAGAGTGGTAGGAATGGGCCTGATTGTGCTAGGAACAGCTGCTCAGGTGGTTCCCGTTTTAGGAACCGTAAGTGGGGTTGCCAGCTCTGTTGCAGGCTCTGCCATTATAGCAGCTGATTCCATTGGGTCGGCAATTAAAGAGAGTGATCTTTTGTCGAGCACTGAAGGGCTTCTTAAGTCTGGTCATGTCGAAGACTATCAAACGGTACTGGATCAATCAGTTGAGGCAAAGAATAAAACAGCAAGAGCTGTGATTGATGTTGTTAGTGTGTTGGCCCTTGATATCGGTGGCGCAGTTTCTTCCACCTTAAAGAGCGCAAAAGAAGCAAAGGCCTTGAAAGTTACTACCCCTAAAAAGGTAGATGTGACTGGAAAGAAAATCAGCTTCAATCAAGGCGGAGGTGCTACCAATGGTGTTATAAAAAAAATAGAAAATGGCTATGTCTATGTTGAGGCCACTAATGGGCCACTCAAAGGTAAAGTCATTCCTGTTCAAACTTTAAATATTGGTAAGCCACTTGAGATTGAAAATCTTAACTTAGGGGATCTTGTAGGAGTTTCAGGCATTTGGAATGATAGAAATGTTACTCTTAAACTACGATCAATCAAAGGTCGCTATGGTGAAGTTGTTGCAGAAAATGGGGGACGTCGTATGGTTCTTCTGTCAGAGTTGAAAAAAATTGACAGTGATAATACTCAATGGGAGCACTCAATCGGATCAACTCTCTTTGTACCTACGAAGATAAAGACTAAGGCCTATGCCAAAGCTCTAGGAGATGAACAAGATTTTAAGAGTATTTCTGAAGTCACAAATCATCTCCAAGGTCTGACAGGTCAGCAGTATGAACAGGCAATTGAAACTCTCTTTCACTCAGGATCTAAGAAGAACTCTATTGTAGTGAGTGATCTTCACTTAGGTCAAAGAGGAAGCCAAGAAAATTTTGATAGGTTTTTAAGGTATTTAGAAAAGGAGCAAGACGCTTTTCAAAATGGGAGAGTTATAGTTGGAGGAGATATTTACGATAGCTCACAGATGACTAAATGGCTTCAGGCTATCTGTAAGAATGGAGCGAAGTCTATATCTCAATGTAGTAAAGCTCATTTCAATCAAGTTGAAGAAGTTGCTAATAAGGCGAACGGAGATGTGATTGCTAAAATCCTTGCAAAAGGAGAACTTAGAAACGATCAACTAATTCTTCAGTTAGGAAATCATGATGCTTATAGATATACAAAGGTTGGGGATAAAGTCATTTATGACCCTCAATTCTTAGAAAGACGAATTGCCTATCTTGAAAAGAGGTTTCCTGGAATTCAAATATTAAAAGATCCAGATGGATCTGAAGTTGTGCGTTTTGGTGACGGACTAAGTGCTGAAATATCTCATCTACCCCAACCTCCTCCTAATATAGATTTACCTATTGTATTTAAAAATGAGAAGGCCTTCAGTCCTGCTACAGGTGTGCATGCTGGCTCTGTGATTGATTCAGATGTTAACCTTAGAATTAGTGGAGATAATCATTTACATGATCTTTGGTATGGAGGAAGAGATAAGGCATCTTCGTTTGTTTCTTCTGGAAACTTGGGAGGTAGAGGTGCTCAATATGTTGATGACTCAACTGGAGAAGTAAAGAATAGTGGTCTTTTTACAGTTTTACTGGAGGACGGAAGGCCTGTTACGATTGGCCCCTGCCGAAATGGCGATTCATGTATTTATACAACAAGAGCGTACAGGGCCAAGGACTTGCAAACCAATGGGGTTAGTAGCAAGGGCAGAGCAAAGAGTAAGCCTCAGAGCTCTTCAGTAGCGACTTCAGCAGAAGGTTTATTAAAACAAATTGATGAACTAGATAGAGACTCTAAGAATAAAATATACCGACTTCTTGAAACTTCTCCTTCTCTTAGAAAGGCTCAAGGAAAGTTGAGTAGTCAAGGTAGTCTCATCTCTCCAGTTGATGTGGAGATTGCCCGCAGAATTATTGATGAAATTCCTAGTTACAGATCGCTAAGTTCAGCTAAGAAGAATGAACTTGTAAATATTCTACTTAAGGAGTGCCGATAATGAATATAAAATTTTCTCCTTTCATACTCTTAACTTTTTTCATCATTAGCAGCAGCATCCTCGGCGCTGATTCCCAAAGAATTGGAATTTATGGAGGAACTTTTGATCCTCCTCACCTCGGTCATACTGCGGCGATAAGGGCGGCCATCAATGGAGGAAAGCTGGATGAAGTTATAATTGTTGTAAGTGAAAACCAAGGAAGAAAGAATAAAAAACTTAGTGTAGAACACCGTAGGAGAATGGCCGAGTTGCATTTCAAAGGAGAAAAAAAAATTCGTTTTATGACTCCAAGTGAATTAGAGGTGTATCAGAAGAATGGCTATAATGGATTTGTAAAAAACTTTAGTGAGGCCAAAAGAGGTAATGGCGTCTTTCTCATATCTGGAAGCGATGTCATTGAGAATATCGCTGATGGGACTTACAAACCTATCGTGGCGCAAAATGTAACATATATTGGAGTAGCACGGGAAGGGAGCGAAATTAAAGACTTTGGAGGAGTTAAGGGGATTAGTGTGTCACCTGACTATTCAACAAGCTCAACTAATATCAGAGATGGTCTAGGTAAGGGAAGAAAGCCTGATGGCCTAAAAGAGGGCGTTCTCAATGATATTTTAAATAATAAACTCTATAATGTTAAAGTGAGATCTTGCCGTAGCGTCTGGTCACGTTTATTAAAAAGCCTTCAGTAAGAGTGCCTTTATGAGTACTCAACCCATCGTTATTATTATATATTAAAAGTTACTTGCTTGTAGATGCAAATAAAGCTTGAGCTCTATATACACTTGCATTAAGATGCAAGTATGAAAAACGTAAGTAAGTTCTCATCTCTTTTTAAAGTTCTCTCTGATCCTAATCGACTAGGCCTGGTATTTGAGCTCTGTAAATGCCGTGAGGCAAATGTAGGGCAATTATCTCAATGTTGTTCGATTGATTTTTCGGTAGTAAGTCGACACCTATCGAAGCTTAAGGGGGCAGGGGTTCTTGGCGCCAATAAAAAGGGTAAAGAAGTTTACTACGATTTAAAAAGAGAAGAGCTGGCCAGACTCTTACGGGAATTTGCTGATGAAATAGAAAGTTCGTCATGCTGTAACTAAAGGAGTCAAAATGAAAGAGGAAGAAAATGGTGAATGCTGCAATAAGAGTTGCTGCTCATGTTGTGACAACAAGGTGATCGCAAGTCTTTTGAGGCATATTGCAGATTTCTTTGAGAAAAAGATTTAATGCATTAGGGGGGGCTATGTCCTCCCTTTTTTTTGGCAATAGGCAAATTTTGGCCTCTGGTCAACTCAAATATAGAAATTGATATACTGCTCATAATAATCTTTATTAGACTTTAGTCTTGGGGAATTTCTATGATGAAAAATAAGTTCTATATTCTTGCGTTGTTGCTGACCGTACTAGTCAGTTACTCGTGTACCAACCTTGGGGATCGGCTGCCGAGTTCCCAACAAGGAAATGATAAATTAACTAGGGCGATGGGCCTTAATATGTCTGCTCCACAGAGTGAGCAGAAACTTGTTTCCGCTCCTGTTATGTTTGCAAATATATTTCAAACCTCTCGTCCCTTTGTTGAGCACTTCTATCACCAAATGCGTACAGAGATTCAAAAAGGTGGTCTAGCTAAGATTAGAGAGCTTAAACTTAGAGTTGATGCAGAAGATGCACAACTTCCCACTCCCTTAAGTGGCTTTCATGCCGATAAGTATATTTATCGCTATGCTCAGCAAAATAGAAATAACTTTCCTCAATATGGGGTAAATATCCACCATGACAAGTCAGCGACTCTTTACCGAAAAGGGGCAAGTGTTACGACGACTCTACTCGAATCGGCCAGACAAGGTGATGTTCCTAATGGTGTTTATTCACTCTATGTGTCTAAAGATGTATCAGTAAATGTTTCAGGTATTGGTCGAGTCGTATCATGTAACGGAGTGAGAGATTATGCTTCAGTTAGTGATGTTGTTAGTACAGGTCAAGCAGGATTAAAGCCTTCAATTAATATTGCTCAAAAAGCAAGATTAAAAGAGATGGGTATTGATATTGATAGAAATTGTAAATATCCAGAAGTGTATAAGAAGAAACTTGGCTTTTGGGCAAGGCTTTGGGCATGGATTAAGCGATTTCTAGCTTCGCTCTTCGGACAGAATTATACGCAAAAAATTCAGGCAATGCCAGATTGTAAAGTGATAGATCAGCAAGAAAGACTAGAAAAAGAAAAGAGAGATAATAGTCATAACCATCAAGGTGGACACTCCAATGGTGGAGGAAGTAACAACCAGGGTGGAAATAGCGGCCAGGGCGGACATCCAAGTGCTGGAATAGTTCCAGATACTAATGGTAATCAAATCCCAATCAACCTTTCACAATATGGTCAACGAGTTTGTATTGATGTCAGAATTCCACAAAAGCCTGATATAGAAGGTTTAAGGATCAGTTTTACTGCTCGCAAGAAAACTGAACTTAAAAATATAAAAATGATAATGCCTAATATTGCTAATGGTAAATCCATTCTTCAAGGTAAGGTAGTCTTTAATCCAGCGTATATTAACTATATTAAAGATTTCAAAGTCTTAAGAGTGATGAATATGATCAACGCTTCTCCCCGCCCACCTAGGGAATGTGTATATGCCTTCGTTAGAGACCCTCAAAAGAGTTGGAATATTGTTGAAGAGAATTCAGAGTACGGGAAATGCTTAATGAAGTTTCACCGAACTCCGCAAAATAGAGCAAAGCTTGGTGACCTTACTTGGGGGAACTCATACTTAACTCCATTAGAGCACTGGAGAGGAGTTCCTTATGAAGTCTTAGTAGACCTTGCTAAGGAAACAAAATCAGACCTATGGGTAAATATTCCCCACAATGCATCCGTTGAGTACATTAAAAATATGGCGGATTATTTTACGAAACATTACCCAAAGAATCAGAAAATTACATTAGAGTATAGTAATGAAGTTTGGAATGGTGGATTCTGGGGTCAGAAGTACATGATCGGCTTGGCCAACAAACGCAAGGTTCACTATAGAAAGCAAGCTCTATTACAAGTTGAGAAGTATGTTAGTAAGAAGGCGAGACTGCAAGAGGAAAAATTTGGAAAAGAAGACAGTCCTCATAGACCTAACTTTGCAAAGAGCTACCGTGAAGCATATACGGCCTATCGGAACTATACTCTTCCAATGCTTGAAAAAGAAATGCCAGACCTTGATAGTTACTGGAATGGGTACATAAGTGCCAGAAAGAATGCAACAAGAGTCGCAAAGGGTCTTAAAGCAATACCTAAGAAAGCAGTGCCTTCTTATAACCCCGATCATGTTTCTCAATTCAATAGTGATGAGATCATGGTATTTGAAAGAAGACTTAAAGGCCTATACAACAAAGGTTTCACAAGAGGACTACAAGATGGAATTTCTAAGTATGATGTAGTTAAAGAAGCTGAAATTCATATTAAGAAGAGACTCTTGAGAGCTTATCAGTATATTGCTAATCTTGCTTACGTTGATCAAGTAGCAAAGATCCATAATATATGGATTAGAGCAGGCTTTCCAAAGGAGAGGCTCATTACTGTACTGGCTACAAAACAATCTAACCCTGGTCTTACTGAGATTATGTTAGAGTATGCAGATACGATGAAGTATCTTCCAATGATTGATGGAATAGCGACAGGTGCATACTTCTATGGCTGTCTAGGAAGAATTGATTCAATTGAATCTGGTGAGATTGGCGAGTGTTTAGGCACAAAGCATGGGATTATGAGTGTGCAAAATGCTCATCAGTTACTTGATATTCTCGAAGATCCTAAGAACCCTAAGGGTGTTAGAAAAGTTAAAGAGCAGATGGAAGATCAGATAGAAATGATTAAAACTGTTAGTGATAAAATTAAACTCCTCGTATACGAGGGAGGTCATCACTTAACAACAAGCCTTGCTAAGAGAAAGCAGATCATTCACATGAAGAGTACTAAAGGCAGAGAGTTGAAACTTCTCAAGATTTTTAGGACCGCTGTTGAGCATCCAAGAATGAGTCGCATTACAGAAGAACTCTATGATGCATGGATGGAAATTGGTGGTACAACTTTCATCAACTTTGATATGGCCCATGGTTATCACAAGTGGGGAGCTTTTGGCCTTAGCGAATCAGTATCAGATAAGAATACGCCAAGGTACAAATCAGCTGTTAAATACAGCAAGAGATTTCAGTAGAAGCTTTAAAGAATTAAGAATATAGAGAGGGGGTCTAGGTTAGGCCCCTTTTTTATGAACTCTATGATGTACTCCACAAAGAACAACCGATACGTAAAACTAATTAATAAGCTTGAAAATAATCGAGTTATCTATTATCTTTAGGTTAGGTGCAAGAAGATGCCTATATTCGCGAAAGAGATAATCACTTCATTAGATTCAAAAGACATTTATATTAACTCTAAAATAACCCACGGCGAATAATAGGGTTGTAAGAAGGTTAGTATGAAATCTATTATTGAAATCAAGAAGCAGGCGCGTGCTCTATCAAAAGAAAAAGGTATTCAACTGAAGCAAGCGCTAGAGCTACTTGCTAAGGAGAATGGTTTTTCCACATGGAAGGACTATAAGAATTCTCTTGATACTTTTTGGTACTCAAAGTCCTCATCTTTTCTTAACCATTGGTTCACCTTACATAGGGAGGCATTGGATTATCAGAAAGAGCACGGAGGTTACTTGTTGACCTATAAAGGCCAATACTTTATTGCCTCTGCTGAGTATATTGAACATTTGGGGATTGATTCTAAGGCCGAGGTTTGGCAGAGAATAAATTTTGATGTTAGTAACTCGAATGCTCTTGAAAAAATTTATGAGTTTTTAGGACCGTCACTGACGAGTAGAAGATGATGTTGTTTGTCGGATAAATTTTAGTAATGGAAGAAGTACAGGTTGCAGAGAAGCTCCAACAGACTTTTCCTGAAGCGATGAGTTGGTTGATTTTAAATATTTAGTTCTTGTTTTACAATGACTGAGACAAGAGGGACTTCTATTCCAAGGCAGGCCCTCTGTTTGAAGAAAGAGTTTTAAAGAATTATTGACCATATATGACTAGTCTTAAGTACTGTTTTAAATAAAATTAAATGAATTTACACAGTGTTTCAGGAAAAGTCTGTTGGAACGAATGCTGCTGCTTTAAGACATTGCATTTAAAGCTCCATAAACAACTGAGGGCATTTTATGAGCTCTCCGCCTTTTATATCCCCAGTCCTGTTTGGCTGCGCTTATTCGATCCGTTGTAAGTAAAGGGTATCGATTACGTGCAGTAGTCACGACTTGCGTTTACAAAACGCCCTCAGTCAAAAATAATTTACTACTGTAAAATTATCTCTTGATCTTCTTCTTTATTATCGTAAACCATTTGCCCAAACTTTAGAACTCCCTCAGTAAAAGTTTCGTAGGGAGTTCTTCCAAGACATCTCTTTCCTTGA
>CALHBL010000054.1 GCA_937930825.1 uncultured Bacteriovoracaceae bacterium | reverse complement strand
CTCAAGCAGCACGCCTTACGGCGCGTAACTTGAACCTTAGTACCATCCGGGTATACAAGTCTTTAAGTGAGTTTTCAATGCTTGAAAACTCAAACGGTATGACTTTATAAGAGCCCGGCCCTTTTAAGAAGAGCATCAGGGGTTGGCTCCTTTCCTCTAAAAGCCAGATAGAGCTCCATTGGATGAACACTGCCACCCTTTTCTAGAACATTCTCTTTAAACTTTGTTGCCACTTCTTTATTGAAAATCCCAGCTTCTTTAAAGGCCTCAAAAGCATCTGCATCTAATACCTCGGCCCACTTATAGGAGTAATACCCTGCTGAGTATCCACCTCTGAAGATATGACCAAAGCTCACACTCATATTAGAGCCTTCAACTGTGGGAAGAAGCTCACATTCCTGCATCATTTCCTTTTCAAACTTATCAACCTCTTCTACTGAACTTGGGTCTTGTCCGTGCCATCCAAGGTCTAACTTTGAAAAAGATAGTTGCCTCATTGTTTGTCTACCCTCATGAAAGCTAGAGCTTTCTTTGATTTTGGTAATGAACTCTTGAGGAATGGACTCTCCAGTTTCGTAGTGCTTTGCGAATAGGTCGAGGCATTCTTTTTCATAAGCCCAATTTTCAAAAATCTGCGATGGCAGCTCTACAAAATCCCAGTAAACTGAAGTCCCTGATAAGCTTTCATAATTACATTTTGAAAGAAGTCCATGGAGACCATGACCAAATTCATGAAAGAGCGTTAGAACTTCATTGAAAGTAAGGAGTGAAGGCTTTGTCTCGGTAGGCTTTGTAAAGTTACAAACATTAGAAACGTGAGGCCTCAAATCATTACCATCTACAACATGCTGATCTCTAAACGTTGTCATCCATGCCCCAGCTCTCTTTCCACTACGAGGAAAGAAGTCTGCATAGAAAACACCAACATGTCTTCCCTGCTCGTCAACAACTTCAAAGGTTCTCACGTCCTTGTGATAGGTTGGAATATCTCTTCTTTCTTTAAAGGAGATTCCATAGAGGGTTTTAGCTACTGTAAAAACACCTTCAACAACATTCTCTAATTTAAAGTAAGGCTTAAGCTGCTCAGAATCAAAGTTGAACTTATCTTGCTTTAACTTTTCGGCCCAAAAGGAATAATCCCATGGCATAAAATCATCAGGATTAACTCCTCCATTTTCTTTGCAAAACTTCTTAAGTTCATCCATTTCCTTAACAGCAACTGGCTTGGCCTTATCGAGAAGATTCCCTAAGAACTCATTCACTTTAGCAGGCTCTTGGGCCATTCTCTCCTCAAGAACAAAGTGAGCATGAGTCTTGTAACCAAGCAGATTGGCCCTTTCGTGCCGAAGGTTTGCTATTTTCTTAACAACTTCTCTATTATCCTTATCATTTCCTCTAAATGCTTTAGAAGAAAAGGCTTTGTACATCTTCTCACGCAACTCTCTCTTAGTAGCATAAGTCATAAAAGGAACAAAGCTTGGATACTCAAGTGTCACGGCAAATTTACCTTCGTGTCCCTTTTCCTTTGCCAGCATTTTAGCTGCTTCGATTGCAGAATCAGGTAACCCATCAAGCTCTTTTTCAGAATCAAGCACCATAATGAAGTCATTAGTTTCTGCAAGAAGATTATCTCCAAAAACTAAAGAGGTATTGCTCATCTCTTTATCAATACTTCTAAGCTTTTCTTTTTGTGCTTCATCTAAAAGAGCACCGTTACGTGCAAAACCCTTATATTGTTTTTCTAAAAGCCGCATTTCCTCACCAGTCAAATTAAGTGAGTCTTTTTGATTATAAATAGATTTAATCTTCTCAAAGAGTTCAGCATCCAATTGAATATCATTTGAATACTCTGTAATTAATGGCGTAAACTCTTTTGCTATATTTTGGATCTCATCATTTGATTCAGCGGAGTGTAGATTAAAGAAAATAGAAGCTGTCCGTCCTACAATACTTCCGCTTCTCTCTAATGCTTCACAAACATTTGTAAATGTAGACTTTTCAGTATTCTCTTTAATTAATCGAATTTCTTCCTTAGCAATCTTTATCCCTTCAGTAAGTGCAGGTAAGAAATGCTTTGGTTCGATCTTATCGAAAGGAACAGTTTCAAAGGGTGTTTCAAACTTGTGTAATAAAGGATTCATAACTTAATCTCCAGTTTCTCTTAGTTCTATAGATTGTAAAAGGTGGATCGAGTGACCATCAGTGGAATCACCTTGCCGCAAGCCAGCTATACAGCAACCACGGTTGGCAGCACCACCAATGAGGTCGACTCAGCTCCCACAAATAAGCGTTAAATTACCATAAATACTATGGCATTGGCCCCATACTTTTACTGAACAGCAAAGCAGAGAGCACAATGCTGCGCCTGGCAGGCTAATGAGAACCAATGGACGACCATAACCGTCAACTAATTTTAAAAAAATACTGCCCCTTACCCTATCTTTAAGACACTATGCTTCATCATAAGTCTTAGAAGAGAACAGTAAGCCATCTCTATTTGCCGGGAAGAAATTATCTAGAAACCTGACTATAATAAGACCAGAAGTTTAGAGCGGTATCTATTCCAAAGGACTCCAGAATGCTTACCTGTGAAGACAGCGTCACCCTAGTCATACCTGTTTACAACGAACAAGAGTGCATAGGAAAAGTTTTAGAAAGCTGGCAAGAACAACTGAGTAAAGACCAAATTAAAGGTCACTTTCTTCTCATCAATGACGGAAGTACAGACGATACTCTTTCCATCTTGAGAGGGCTTGAATCAAAGTGGTCCAACTTAAAAGTTATCGATCAAGAGAACCAAGGTCATGGCCTGGCCGTAAAGAATGGTTATATCGCTAGCATTGAAGGCCCGAGTAACTATATTTTCCAAACAGATAGCGACGATCAATTCTCCCCAGAAGATTTTAAGCTTCTATGGTGCAAGCGAAAAGAGTCCCCCGCAATTTTTGGTATCCGCAAAGAAAGAAAAGATCCATTTTCAAGGAAGGTCATTTCACTTACCTTAAAATCAATGATTTCTCTTATTTTTAGAACCTCTATACCCGATGCGAATATCCCGTACAGACTATTTGAAAAAACATTCTTTCAATCTCTTATTCAAGCCTTACCTACCGGAGTTTTTGCTCCAAACGTATTTCTGTCTATACTTGCCTTCAAGTACCTAAAAAAACCTATTACTATTCCCGTACAACACTTTAGTCGTGATGGTACTGAAGCTAAGCTCATTCGCATCGGCCTTATTAAAGCCTGCTTTAAATCTTTTATCGATGTTATAAAGTTCGCTTATCATATTGAAAAAAAAATGGTTTTTATAAATAAGAAATATAACTATGATGCTTCCGCTATGAAAACCACAAGTGAGAACTCTTCTGTAGTAGCTTAAAATGGACATAGCAAGGAAGTGGTCACCAGTTCACTATTTATCTCTTCTTATAATAATTATTATAGGAGTTGCTTTTCGCGCCTACCAATTCGATCTTAGACCCCTTCATCATGACGAATCACTCCATGGTCTCTATAGTCTCTACTACTTTCAAAACTCTGCAAGTGGCTTTTATAAGTACAACCCCTTACTCCATGGACCACTTCTCTACCACAGCCTTCCCTGGAGTTATTGGCTCTTTGGAGTTAGTAAGTTTGCAACGAGAATCCCTTCTGTTCTACTCGGCAGCCTCCTCTTATTTCTTCCCATACTTTTTAAGAATAGACTCTCAAAATATACGATTCTAGTGGCAACAATGCTTATAGCAGTTAGCCCTACAATGGTTTACTGGTCTCGCTTTATAAGACACGATAATTTTATTTTCGCTTTGCTGTTTATGCTCCTCTTTGCGATTTTCAAAACAAGAGGAATCCTTCGTTATCTTTTAATCGCTCTATCAATAGCGCTACAATTCAGTTGTAAAGAGAACACATATATCCATTTACTATTCTTCGTCACTTTCTTATTCTATGAGGCCCTTATTATAAAACTCACAAATCAGGGCCATGCCTCACTTGCGAAAGGTATCATTACCTCTCTTAAGAATAATAAGATCCTCCTCGCTTGCTCTCTAATTCTCTTTCTTCTAATCTTTAGTCATTACTATAGCGCCGGTTTTGTTTACCCTGAGGGTGTTTTAGATGGGGCTTACAGAAAAAGTCTGCTCTATTGGTTTGAGCAGCACCAAGCGGAACGTATCGCAGGGCCATTTTCCTATACCTTCTTAATCAATACTTTCTTTGAGAGCTGGTGGATTCCCGTAATACTTACTCACCTCATTTATTTCTACATCAAACAAACCGGTAAAATTAAATTACTCTTTCTTAGCTCAATTATTCTCTCTCTTATCTTCCACTTATTCCTTGGTAACCCTAGTGAATATTATTTCATTGATAAAATTTTAAAGTTAAAAATTCCTCTTGATTACTACCTCTTCTTTCCAATCCTTTTTCACAGCCTCATTCTAACGACAACTTATCTTATAGAAGAAAGAAGAGATCTGGCGTTAACTGGCTTCTTATTCTTTTCATCACTATTTACATATTCTTACTTAGGTGAAAAAGTTCCCTGGCTTGCGCTCTATCCCTTTGTGACAGGATTGGTCTTTTTTAGTTTCTTCTTCGACAAGGTTTTTCAAAAGCCTGTACTACTACTCTTACTTCCCCTTCTTGCTCTTAATATAAAAACCCTTATTTGGACAAACTTCACCAACTCCCATGACCCTAAAAATCTTCTATCCCAGGTTCATACTTCACAGGAATTTGAAACCCTTATGCAAAGATTAAGAAAGAGCATCGACTCTTCTCAACCTACGGACTACTTCCTTGTTAATGATAGTTATACATGGCCTACAACCTGGTATATGCATGGCTCAAAAGGCTATCACTTCTATAAGAGCAAGAAAGACATGAAGACTTACCAATATATTCTAGCAAAGCCTGAAGATAACCACGCCAATATGAGTTTAAGAGATACTCATGATAAAACGACACTACCCCTCAGATTATGGTGGCTCCCAGCTTACAAAGAGCTTTCAGTAATAAATAGCGGAAAATATTATTTGAATAAAGAGACCTGGAATCAGAAGGGGAGCACCCAAGTATCACTCTGGACTAAGAAGAAAGACCTCTAGTCGCTGGAACACTAGCTCAATCAATCATAAGAAAGTAAGTAAAGCGCTGCTTCCTCTCATCTCGGCTAAGCCCAACCTTAACGCCACGGTTAAGTCCTACGCTATCAGAGCTGGCCTTTTTCTCATCTATAATTTGACCTATATCGATCTTTTGGCCTTTTACAAGAGATAGAGCAGTGCTAATACCACCGCTATTATTATCGACAAATAGCTCAACTTCGTAGTTATTTCTTCCACCTCTTACACATTTTATGCCGATAAATTCATCGTTATATCGGATGCTTCCTCTGCGCCCAGAGCTCAAAAGCAGACTACTGGTTTTCTTACCTACTGTTTGATTACTTACTTGGTTGAATTGTCCTTTAGCACCCAACCTCATTTTAGTCGTCTTACTATTGGAGTTTAATACACGCTCAACCTTCAATCGACATTCACTGCCTCTAGAAGCAGTTCGAGAACTAGACATCTTTAATATGACAAAACGTCTTGAGATCCACTTTCTAATCAGCTCTTCTCTATTCTGCCCCACAGTTACCTGTAAGCAATTCGAATTGGTACTAAGCGCCACCCTATCTCGGGCGTGTAGAATAACTGAGAGGTGAGACTTTACATCTTTTATGGAAGTCGTTGGCCCGAAACAAAATGAGGAGGGACCCTCAAGACCAAAAGTAGTTTTACAAAATAGAACAAAGAGAAGAGTGAGAGCAAATGAATTTCTTATATCGTTATTCCTTCAACCTATGAGTGAAGCCTACCAGGAAGATGCTTATCTCCTTCCTGCGACTCCATAAAGTCTTCTGCATTCTTAAAGGAACACAAGTCTAGAGACGTTTTAAAATTGAAAGATGCAGGAAGGATTCCCTTACCTTCAACCAACTCGCAACTACAAGCAAGGTCTTTCATAAACTTAAAGAATTTCATCGAAGTCTCAGAGCTCATTAAATGCTCCATCTGACAGGAGTCATTCTCAGCGATCTCTTCAGAAACACCTACGAAGTCTCGAAGAAAGTAAAATAATAATGTTCTTGAGGAAAGAATTCTATGAACTTCATCGTGTCCTGAATCCGTCAGAAGAAGAAATTTTGAGTCCTCTTCCTCAATAACTAGGTTTCGCTTTTTTAAGTTATTAACCGCTGTTGAGACTGAGCCTTTAGTCAGTTTAAGCTCTTTAGCGATATCAGTAACTCTAGCGTAGCCCTTTCCTTCTTTTAATTTATGTATTGTTAAAAGGTAGTGGACCATAGAGTGCGAAAGGTCGGACTCTGGAATATGACTTTGATCTGATTTTTTTCCCATAGAGACTTTTTAACAGCCTTAGACGTTGCAGGTCAATCGACAATTATTCGTTGCTACTTTCATCTCCTTACCAGCACCATCAATTCAGCTAAGTACCTGTTTTCACATACCAATAGAGAGCGGACAGCTTTGCCTTAACCAAAAAACTCTTACTAAGTGGTAGAATGACCTTAGGGATACTTTATGATGAAAATGAAATTCAAACCAACCCACCTTCTAAGCGTTGTTTTTACAGCTTTAGTCTATTTAATTGGCCTACAGGGGCTTAATGCCCAAATCATCAATAATAACTCCGCATCAGGCTCAGCAGCAGATGGCAGTAAAACTGCGGACGAGTATGACCTCACTGACGAGCAGAGGCATGAAAGCCAGACATACATTCATGGTGGTCTCAATAACCGTAAAATTAAAGAAGCCTGTGACAAGCTTAAAGATTCATCGGCCTGTCAAGGCAGAGGTAAAACTGAATTCCTAGGCATAGACTCAGGAATGGTTCAAGCAGTCTCTAAAGTCTATTCAATATTTGGTGCAATGATCGGATCTGGAAAAGATAGTGGCTTTACAAAGAAAACGAAGAAGCTTAAGGAAGGCGAGACTGCTAAAAAAGGCGACTCTGAAAAATCACAAGACTACTGCGCCTATATACCAGCTGCCGGTGAAACTCTTGCTGGGTTTACTCAACAAATGGGACAGCAGTCAATCCAAGCTGAAACCTTAGGAATAGAAACACCTCAAAAGCAACAACTCTATAAGGCTTCAAGAAGCCATGGAACAAGAGCAAAGACTGCCAAGATGCAAGGAACATTCTGGGGCTCAACAGCTGCTTGTTACGGATATTATATGGCCTCTGGAAAGGTTGTAATAGACTGGAAAGTAATTGCTAAAGCTGCCGGTGCTGGCTTCTTAACGGCCTTTTGGTTTAAAGAGGCCAAGCAACAAGAAGACTATGCCGATCAAGTTAAGCAAATTGCAGATGAACTCCCAGGTAGGGGGGATTGCAACCCACATACTGAAAAAGACTGCTACTGTGCTCAACCCGAAACTCAGTATCACCCTGTTCATTGTGTTCCGGAACTCCATAGAAAAGCCGCTGCCGCAAACTCTTTTAGAGTTCCCTGCGCCGATAAAGACATGAAGCCGGATGCAAGCTGTAACTGCCTCTCTACTGAAGCTTGTTTTGATTCTGAATACTTCTCACAAATTAAAGCTCCAGGCTTTGTTCAATTTGCCAATTCAGCTGCAGGTAAAGATTTTAGAAGCTTAACGAGAGGAAGTCTTAATAACGGAACACTAACAGCTGGCATCAACTCAAATAGTGCTAATGCAAAAAAACTTTTTGGAGACCTCGCTTCTAAAGTTAAGAGTAACCCTTCCCTAGATAAGAATGGGTTGAAAGCAAGTGACGCCTTTAAATCCCTTGGTGTACCTACACCACTAGCGAGGCTTCTTGCCTCCCAAAAAGAAACTACTCAAGGAAAGAAAAGGGCGATCTCGCTTACCAGTGGATTATCCCCAAGTGGCGGCAAGTTAGCTGCTCATAGCAATTCCTCTCAAAGAGGAACCGGAGTCCTTCGCTTCAATCGAACAAAGTCTTCAATAGGATCAAAGAAGAAATCCTCAAGATCATCAAATCCCTTTAAATTTAAAAGAAAGAAGAGTCGAAGACCCTCAGGTGCAAAAACTCTTAAATTTGCACAAAGAGCACAGAGAAGTGCACAAATCACTAAGAATAAAGATAGGCCAATTTTTGAAATCATCTCAAGAAGATATCAAGTTTCGGGATGGAAGAGATTAGAGATAAAGTAGGCCTATACACCGCTACTGGAACAGTAGGACTATACTCTTAATTTGAATACAACCTCAAGGAAGACCCAAGTGACAATACAAGAGCAGGCACTAAGTAAAACCAATATCCACAAAGAACACTATTTCGATACACCCTGCTTACTCTATGATAATGAATGTGCGCTTTGCAGAAGATTTAAAGAAAGCTTAGAACGTATAGAGCTAAAAGAGAAACTTCACTTCTATCCAATTCAAGAAAAAGCTATTTATAAATTCTTTCCCTTCATAAATGAAGAGGATGCTTTTCAAGAAATCCATCTGATTATTGATCCAAAGAAGCCACTCGTCCTTAAGTCTGAACAAGTTATAAAGTACTTAACAGAGCAAAATTCAAAAGTAAGAAAGTTTAGTTGGCTAATAGAATCGGAAATTGGACAAAAGGCCACTAATATTTTCTATCGAAGTATCAATAAGTACAGAGAGACGTTGCGAAAACAATGCCCAAAATGTAGAGTAAAACCCACGAATTAACCTAAGTACCTTTTATATTTGGGAGATTACTCTTGTCACTACCATGGGACCAAACACTTATTATAATTCCAACCTTCAATGAAATCGATAATATCGACAGAATGATCAATACACTTTTTGGGCTCTACCCAGAAACTAATATATTAATTATTGAGGATGGATCACCAGATGGAACTGCTGATGTTGTAAAAAATCTTCAGTCTAAGTATAGCAAATTAAATATTATTGAAAGAACTGGAAAACTAGGCTTAGGCACTGCCTATATTACTGGCTTCAAATGGGCACTAGATAAGAACTTTGAGTTTGTCTTTGAGATGGACTGTGATTTCAGTCATGACCCTGAGCAAGTGAAGGACCTCCTTGAGGCGGCCCAAAAGAATGATCTGGTAATAGGCTCTCGTTACATTGATGGAATTAGAATTATAAATTGGCCGTTTAAAAGATTACTCCTCTCCTATTTGGCTTCCATTTATACAAGATTTGTCACTGGTATTCCTGTTTTCGATACTACAGGAGGTTTTAAATGCTTTAGCCGTAAGGCCCTTGAATCTCTCAACCTAAATTCCATAATTTCTAAAGGCTATATTTTCCAGCTCGAACTCAACTACAAGGTTTGGCTCTCTGGCCTAAAGGTTAAAGAAGTTCCTATTACCTTCTATGAGAGAAGAGATGGAGAATCAAAAATGGCCGGCGGAATTATTTTCGAGGCGCTCTTCGCAGTTCTTCGCTTAAGATTTAAAGCGATAACAGGAACGCTCCTAAAGTAGCTTTACTCTTCCTCAATTCCAATTACCATACTGTACAAGAGAGCACCTATATTAAGTCTTTCAGAAGAGACTTTCTTACTCCTGAGTGGATTGTAGTGATAGTTTGCCACTTGAAGCTTTCCAGGAATTTTCATGTATTTGATCATATAAGAGAAGATTGTCTTCGCGAAATGGTACTTATCTTCCTCTAGCCCTGCTAGATCTATAAGCGCTCCTCTATAAACAGGGAAGGCACGATCCAACTCTTCTGGTTCAAGAAGGTTTGAGTCATCAGTATCATATCTTAAGAAAGTAGACTCTATATTTAATAAAGCCCCAATAAGGAGCACAAGATCTCTTCTCGATTGTGGTCGTTCAGGATCTTGATCATCTCTTGCGAAGCCCTCGATAGAAATGAGAAAAGAACTCCTCTCCTCTTCAGAGATTGACTCAATATACTTATTTAACTTGGGTAGTTTAGTTGCAAGGCCTTGATCATTTAAAAATGTCTTAAAGAAGAGCGGCCGGTAACATTTTAAAGTAAAGCCTACGCTTCCCTTTGCTTCTACTTCAGGGCAATGGTTCTTTAATAGGGCCGTCATTTCATCTGCGGCCTGTATCGCAAATAAAACCAAGGCACCGTACTCAGTTGCCTCATAAGCATTCACACTCATACTTCCATCGGACATACCCTGAAATAAATCTGCTAGTAGTAAAGTATTTCGAGCAAAAGTTTCCGGATACTTTGACCATAAGCCTAAATCTTCAAGTATAGGTTTAAAAGTGAAAATTAAATCATTTAATTCCTCTATAGAAAGGGCCAAAAGCTCAGTTTCAGACTCTCTATGGCCAAATGTTTCAGCAAATATATTAAAGAGATAACGAATTGAAAAAATCTCAACTAGTCCTTTCTTAGAACGCTTAGTTTTCATTCCGTAAAACTGACTACCATCATCAAAGCGAAAGAGCTTAAACTTGCTAACAATATCAAAGAGCTCTTCCCTGTATTCCTTAACTTGATCTTTACTAAACTCATTAAATTGAGGGTGATGCCTATGGGCCAAACTACTAATCTTATTAGCAGACTCAAGCTCCTCTTTATAAAGGTCATAAGATAAGTCGAGGTAATAGCGTTTACCAAAGAATGCCTCCGCAAGTGTTATGACTTGCTTCATATCGTGAACTGAAATTGAGCTTGGCTTCCCGCCTAAAACTTTACCTTTAACTTTCTTTGCGGCCTCTAAATAATCGAGAAAGTCTTCATTCTCCAAAATATTGGAAGCATGGCTTATTACTTTCTTAAGGGTTATGAGTTCGAGATTTTTTTCATTACCAATAAGAGGCCTTACGCTCTTAAGAGCTCTAAAGTAAATTCCGCTCATTTTCTGTGCACTATGAATTTCACCACTTGAGTAGCTGAGATCATAGATACTAGCGCCTAGCTCTTTAAACTTCTTTAATAGATTGAGAAGCTCTAGCTTCGTAAAGAAACTCTTTTCTCCGCCAACAAGAGAGAGCTTACCGATCTCAGCGAAATCGACGAATCGAGTGTCAAAAGAGAATGAATCAAATTTTTCAGATAGGAAGCTGATAAATGAAAAGAGCTTAACCTCTTTGGGAAAATAGGTATTATCGTTAAAGTTCTTGGTTAAATTCATCCTTAAATTTTCAAAGCTTTTCAAAAAGAGCTCTTTATCATCACCCCACTCTTCACTATCAGATGATACATTTTTTATTTTCTCAGAAAAGACTAGGCCCTCAAGAAATGCTTTAGATAAACTTGAAATATTTTTAATATCTCTAAAGTTAAAATCAGAATCCTCTTCTATATTGAGAATATCCTCTTTGAATCTTTTCACGAGTTCAATATAGAGTTCAGAGTCTAGAGAAAATGAGGAAGTAATCAGATTCAATACTTGGTCATTCGTGAATATGGTTTCTTCGCTCTCATGCTCGAAGTAAATCCCTTCTAAAGTACTTACATTATCTTTAAGCTCAGTAAAGAAACTAACCCTATCATTCTCTATTCTTGGATCTTCGGCCATTATATTAAAGGCAAGGCTACCTAGTTCGGGTAAGTCCTTAAGAAGAACAAAGAGCTGATCTCTAGTCAGAATATTATCTTCTCCTCCAAGAAGTAACTTCTTTAGGCTCAATATTAATTTAAAAGTGCTTCCATCGATCTCAATGGCGCTAAATTGCTGTTCCACTTTTCCTATAAAGTCATTGAGATCCAAACTGCTTACATTTCTACCAGCTCGGGATTTAATAATTTGAGTTATTTCTTGTGAAAAATTAGACAATTCTCCTTTAATCAATGCCTTCGTTTTGCTCTTACTTAATTCATCAACTTGATAGGAGCTTAAACCTTTGTTCATCTGCGATAAACGTAAGTTCGCAACACGCAGCAGATCAAATAAAGGTTTTATATTTTCGTTAGAGATTGATCCATCGGCATCTTGAAGAAAGAGTCTATTGAGGTCAAAAATTAATCCTATACTATCGACAATTAATGAGGCCTGTCCTTCAAAGAATCTAGTAACAAAGGTAGACAACTCAGGAGCTGAAACAGAATTTGCATCATCACTCCTGACATATCTTGAAAATTTTAAGAGGTTGTCTTCGAGGCAATTGATTTCAGACTGTATATCCTTTTCTAAAATAAGCGCTAATTCATCAACATTAATCTGACACCCACCACTTAGGCTTTCTGATGTGAATACCTCGGCCCCTTCTACAGGATCATCACTGAAGTAGCCGCAGCTACTTAATAAAACTAAGTTTATTGTTATGATAAGAGCTTTAAATAGTTTCAAATCTTTATCTATCATGGTGAGTCACTTTATCTCTCTTATGGAAAGATTAGGGGATTAAAAATTAGTTTGGCATTTTTTACAGATTCTAACAATTTTTCCCTCTTTTTGATGTAATTCCGGCACAATACCGCCATGTTTTATCTTAAAATGACCTCTCTCATTGCTGTTGTCTTATCCTATGTCGCAAGCCCTCACGTAAGTTCTAAGGACCTAGCAAGTTCATCAAGTCACACATCCATAGGTTATGAGAAGTTTCTACGCCTAAATAAGCCGCAGAATAAAGCGAAGAGCTCTGACTGGCTTCAAGTTGGTCAGCGATACAGTTACAAAGAAAATAACTTTACGGGAGAATTAGAAGGCGATGCCAGGCTCTACCTTAATAATACATCTACTTCTTTGTCTCTTTCACAGGCCTACCTCAAATATACGAGTGAAAGTAATTCAACCTACAGCTTAGGAAGACAGTCTCTTAATTGGCATCAAAATGAAACATTTTGGCAACTTGATCACCTCCAAGGCTCAAGAGGTTTCAGATTAACAGAAACTAAGCAAGAGGGCTTAACCGGCTTTCACTACAAAACTCATGATAAATTTATTTCTACTGAAATATTTTTTAGTTACTTCTATCTCCCAGCTCTAAACCCCTCTGTCAAAATTGAAGATGGAAAAGTCTCGTCAAACTCTGACTGGTATAAAAGGCCGCCGCTCAAAACTATCGTATCAGGGCAAGAGGTTGATATTTTCTATAATCTTAATAGGCCTGATTACAAAGATATCATCATCCAAAAATCTCTCGGTGTAAGGGGCACTCTCAACTGGGGCGAAAAAGAAACAAAGGGACAGCTCAGTGCGTTCACTATTTATAAACCAGAGCGCCGACTCAGAGTTAATGCTGAAGCCTATTATGATCCGGGCCTGGATAAGGTAGTTGTAAACGCTAATCCAATTGTAAATCACCACCTCATATTTGCAGGTGAATTAAAACAAAGAATAAAGAAAACAACAACAACTCTTGGTTTTGTGACAATTGATCCAAATGCAAAGCTTGGAGCTGACTTTGATAGCCTTTCAATCAGTATCGAAAATAATAGAAACCTTGATAGCTCTTTCTTTAAAATTGAACCTAAGTACAATAGAGAAACCTATGCTCACTACAGTACTGTCTACACAGATAAACTCTTTAACCTCTCCCTAAATTATATTCACTATTTCTCAAAGCATGATAAAGGAAGCGATGACTTCTATAGCGAAACTATTAAGTGGAAGAGAGCTTTTGGTATTGCTTCTAGTTATCAATTTAATGATTGGATTGGGGGAAATATAAGTTTTCGCTACGATACGATTAGAAAAGATAATTTACTTAATGCTCAAATTAAAATTACTCCATGGCGATCAAGTATTATTACACTTGGCACTGAGCTCATAAAATCTCCGGCCACGAGCTCGTACTGGAGTGCCTATAGAACGAATGATACTTTCTATATGAATGCTTCTTATATTTTTTAGACTAAGTTCATTAGCTTCTTGTTCATCACTAGCATTAGCGCTTAAAAGAGCGCCGGCTAAAAATCTCACGATTGAAAGGCTCAAAGATCATAAGAAGAACAATCCAAGTGCCACCAAATTCAAGAACTTCCCCTTTCTTTCCCCCAGCTATACATTCAGCAAGGATCGCCAAAGAGATATAGGCGATAATGTGATAACCACGGGGTAGAGGAAAAGCAATACTATCAATAAAGCTCTTAACTTTAGCTTGCCTTTTATAAAGGAGAGGTAGAATCAAAAAGTAAAAGACAATTCCTATTCCAAGGAAAGTTCCAAAGATCAGTTTATTAATTTTAACTCCACCAAAGCGAAGGTTATGAATATTCATTTCCCCCTGTGAATTATACTGCAAGAAGAACGAAGGAACTTTGAAGTCAAACCAAGACTCCCAAATTCTTTGCCCCCAGCTAATTTCTTCAGCTAACCCAAAGAAGAAAAAGGCCGCTAAAAAATAGAGTCCAAAGACAAATCTCTTCTGTCTAAACGGGGCAAGAATGCGAGCTCTGTAAATATTCATTAAGGAGCCGATTAGTAGGCCAACAACAGTTAGCCACTCAAGAAGCCCATCTTCACGAACATAAACTCCTTCAAAGAACTTAAGATCAGTTCTCGAGAAGTAAACACCCAGCAGGCACAGAGTGAAAACGAAAATAAAGGTCAATTTCTCTAAGAGCTTTCTAGGCAAGTTTCTCTCCTAAATTAGAAAACTTATTTATACGATCAAGGTGGCGTCCCCCTTCAAACGGAGACTCAATCCAAACCTTAGCAATATCTTTTATTGCCTGTAATTCTACCAAACGTGCCCCAACACACAATATATTTGCATCATTATGGGCCCTAGAAAGCTTGGCTTCCTCCTTGTCTCTACACAACGCAGCACGAACGCCAGCATAAGAATTTGCCACCATTGAAACACCTATACCCGATCCACACAGAAGAATCCCGCGAGAACCTGAAGTTTTGACAACAGACTTTGCAACCACGGCCGCATAATCTGGATAATCGACGCGCTCATTAACAAGAGTTCCACAGTCCTCAACTTCATGACCTAAGTCGGCGAGAAAAGTCTTCAAAGCTTCCTTCTCTTCAAAAGCCGCATGATCACAACCAATAAATAACCTCATTACCATCACCCCTTATTATAAGAAGGCCCGCTTTAAAGCGGGCCCCTCTTCTTAAGAATTTAAAGTATTTTTTAGTATCTGTAATGCTCTGGTTTATATGGGCCTTCTACAGAAACACCAATATACTCAGCTTGCTTTGGAGTAAGTTTTTCAAGCTGAACACCAACTCTTTCAAGGTGAAGAAGGGCAACCTTCTCATCAAGATGCTTTGGTAGCATATAAACTTTATTATCGTATTTTTGAGAATTTTCCCAAAGCTCCATTTGAGCAAGCACTTGGTTAGTAAATGAGTTACTCATAACAAATGATGGGTGACCAGTAGCACAACCTAAGTTCACTAAACGACCTTCAGCAAGAAGAACAAGACGACGACCATCTTTTGCTGTGTATTGATCAACTTGTGGCTTGATATTATCTTTTTCGTAGTTCTCATCAAGATAGCTCACTTGAATTTCATTATCAAAGTGGCCGATATTACAAATAATTGCAGCATCTTTCATTTTGTCCATGTGATCACCACGGATAATATCGTAGTTACCAGTAGTTGTTACAAAGATATCACCTAGCTTACAGGCATCATCCATTCTCATTACTTCATAACCTTCCATTGCTGCCTGAAGGGCGCAAATAGGATCGATTTCAGTAATGATAACTCGTCCACCTTGTCCGCGGAGAGACTGAGCTGAACCTTTACCTACGTCACCATAACCAGCAACAATGCAGACTTTACCAGCAACCATAATATCTGTT
>CALHBL010000053.1 GCA_937930825.1 uncultured Bacteriovoracaceae bacterium | reverse complement strand
CTTCAAGTGTTGATGAGGGCGAAGATAGTACCTTTATAGGCAAAGATTCTAAGATTAATTTCAGTGTTGGAGTGGAGAAGTACTTTAATACAACAGGTAGCTTTTTAAATAAAATGAGCTTCTTAGTCCTAATCCATTCGGGAACAAATCAAGCCGCTTCTGTTCAAGGCCAGCAAGTAACAACCTCAATTTTTGAGTATGGAGTTGGCGCCAATTTTCACTACATAGCTCCCGCCTTATCCTATAACCGTCTAATCGGCTTCTCTGGTGTAAGGTTTGGTATTGGTAGTGCCAAAGATACAGTCGAGGTACTGAATGTTGACTCCACAAATGCCATCAATGAGTTTGATGGCACTTCGAGCTTCATGTCTATAGCAACTGGTATTAAGTACTATACTCGCTCTGGTTTTGGCATGAGGGCCGTTCTTGACTACTACAGAAGAACTGAGAGCTACACTCTAGAGAGTGACTCCAGCGGTGGTGATGAAGATGAAATTGTCAAAGTCGCCGCAGGGCCTCGCTTCATGGTTGGGCTGAGCTACCGGTGGTAGCCTATTTGGTGCCAGGTACATGTTGATATGCGACAACTAGATTCAATTTATTTTTACTGGCAAGTCAGCTGGTACGAAATTTACTCTTGGGGGTAAGATGAGAAATTTAATAACGATGCTAGTTGTATTTACGATAAGCAGTCCATTTGCACTTGGAATGACCCCTGAGCAAACACAGGCAGGTATGAAAGGGTTACCCAAATATGTAATCGATGGATTTAAAGAGGGCTGTAAGGCAGGTAATAAGACTATGTGTTTTCCTCTCAAATGTCGTGATGGGGATTTAGAGGCCTGTAAGCAGCATACCATCGAGGTAGAAAAAGGGTTTAAAAAGCTCAAAACAATGTCACCTCGGCAAAAGAATAAGGCAATGTTTCCTACAGCTACGGATAAAGAGCTAGATGAATATGAGTCTTTGAATGAAAAGTGCACGACAAAAGATAAAGTAGCTTGTGATAAAGTGAACAAAATGTTCAAAGAATTTACAGTGAAGTCTTTAAAGCTAGCTTGCGACAAGGGAAGTAAGCCTTCTTGTGAAGCATTGAAGCAATTTGAAAAACTGAAGTTATAACTGGATTTTTGTACCAGATCTTCTTCCTCTTTTGTGGTCAATCTAGTAATTTTTTAACCTCCACTAAACCACCTTACATGGCAGGAATTCTTAGCTAGGATGCTGATGAAATGATTGGTTTTATAGAGTAGGTACTTGTTTATGTATAAGAGAAAGAATGTAACTTCCCTAACCTTTATAAAAGCTAGTGATGTTGATAATGAGACATACAGTGTAGAAGCACTTGATGAAAAAGATGAAATATTGTTTATTATAGAAGGAGATGAAAAAACAAAGCAAATCTCTATCCTACTCGGATCAATAGAACCAGGGCTAAGTATTGAGTACACCTATTTTTTTGAGAAAGTTAAAGAGGCACATGGGATCGTTCAGGCTTTCTTAGATGAAGTTGATTCTTTAAATGAATGGCTTGATGACCCCTAAATTTTCTCTTTAAGTTATACTGGTGATTTTGCCCCAGGTACTTTGGTTTCGCGACCACTAGTATTTTCTCAAAATTAAGCTCGATTGAGAAATACCATCTCTGTCCTAGTAAGCACAAATGATTTGCAGCTGTGAAACCAAATTAGATGGCACATGCTTTTCTTATTTTCACAAATGAAGAAAGAGTTGTTCAACTCCTACTCAGGCCTTGAATCAACTCTTTAAAATGCTGCTCTTTGAGCAAGGTTGATTTATTTAAAGGATGTGAGTTTAAAGAGCTTATGCACTTCTCGGTCAATAACCTTAAAGAGACCATTATAAGGTCCAGGCCCAATCCATATGGTAGAGTTATGGCGATCATAATTTTCAATACCAACAATATTAGTGTCTAAGTAACGAGAAAGAGAAGTAAATTTACATGTGACAAAGGGAATTGCCTTTACCTTTAAGACTTCATAGGTGCCTTTATAGGCTTCGCAATTTTCAAATAACTCTTTGATCACTACTAAGCGATCCGAGGTATCACTATTATAAACCCACTTATCTAACGTATCGGAAGGACTATATAGAGTTGTTCTTAAGTGAGAATCGAAATCCGTATCGACCGCTACCACCTTTTCTGTGATCTTAGTGATCTGCCCATCATCTCGATTTTTAACAGAATATTCTAAATATCTTCCCACATTCATTTCACTGTAAGCGGATGTGCAAATAAAAAGTAGTAATAAGAAAAGGCTTGTTTTCATTATTGTCCCTAGGTTTAGTTGTAGGGACTATTGTAGGAATATTTCGACTTGCTTCAAGATAGAAATAAATACTCCTAATAAGGTAGTTTTACCTTATAAGTCCTATCAGAATATATAAGATAGGCTTGAGTGAAACGGTCTGGAATGTATTAGACATAACTCATCATAATTATTAGAAGCAGGAACCTTGAGTACTTCTCTACTTTTAAGGTAAGGCCAAAGTTATTAAGCCATTATCCCACTATAAGAGTTTATTCATATAGCCGATAAGATCTGAAAGGATCTTCAATTGAAAATAATAGCTTCTCTTATCATATTCTCTCTTCTTTCACTGAATACCTATTCAGATAGATCTGCCCCACCAAGGGAGCTTGTGCAAAAGAAGGTAGATCAATATATAAGCACTCCTTTTAAAGTTGCTCCTGAAGCGGACAATGGGTTATTGGTGACTAACTTTGGTTATAAAGTCGACATGGCCTGTCTTGATCAGTGGGGGATGGACTTCCTCCAATTAGTTAAGGGGACTCTAGATGAAGGCCTTCGCTGCCTTGAGAAACTTGATCGAAAATCAAGTAGTGAAGGATCAGGAGCACGGCAAAACGCGTTTGATCTTCTTAATTTACTGTCTCAAAATAGAATTTCTCTTATTTGTTCTCAAAGAGAGTATGATTGGGTAGCGGCTCAGGCGCACGCTTCTGTGACCTCAAAATTTTCAATTGAGAAACCCTCTACGGCCCATCCCTTTATTTCCCTGAGACCTCTTGTTAAGAGTGCAACAAGTGAGCAAGTTCAGAAAATTAGAAAAACAATCTTCCATGAGCAATTCCATAATTTAGGTTTTACCCATTCTAAATCCATTGAATATCCCTACACCTGCGCTGACTGTTGTTTTAATAAGGCCTCAACTAATAAAGAACAGGAGATTAAGAAGCTCGCTTGTAAAATCTGCACAGGTAATTACCAAAGTGTTGCTGATGCCGAGTATATTGAAGATTATCTCTTCTATGCAAAGAAGTACTTCCGCTTTAGGCAGGCCACTCGGGCGGCCGTAAACTCTATTAAGAATAATCCTAAAACCCTCTTGTCCCTCTCCATCCTTGCCTGGGCCACGTCAGATGTCTTCAATCCCATTGGAAGAGCTCTCGCAACGATCATTGAAAAAGAGAGTGTCCCTCTTTCTGAAAAGATAAAGATCAACCTAGAAAGAGCAAGGTACTTCAATGTCAAATTTGGTGCAAAGAGCGGCGCTCTCATCTCTCAATCCTACTACCACCTCTATTACAAAACGGATGCACTTTCATCTATAAAAATTCTTAAAGAAAATAAAGAAGCACTAAGAAGTGAGATAAACCTTCTCAAGAAAGGCAAGAAGAGCAAGTTCATTGGCGAGCGAATCGAGCAGCACTTAAATGACCTTATCTATGATATGTGGATTAATAAGTATGGCGATGAAGAAGGAAAAATGGGCATTTCTAAGAAGGCCTATGAGCTGAAGAAATTCTTTAAATTAAAGTAGATCCAAGTATTACGATCTCCTATAGTATCTTTTTTACATATAGTCATACCGTTTGAGTTTTCAAGTATTGAAAACTCACCTAAAGACTTGTATACTCGAATGCTAC
>CALHBL010000052.1 GCA_937930825.1 uncultured Bacteriovoracaceae bacterium | reverse complement strand
TTAATGATACGAAAGCCTCCAAATTACTTATATACCCTTACTGGAAAGGAGTTTAAGTAGCTCGCCTAACGGCTAGTAACTTGAGTCTTTGTACCATTCGGGCATACAAGTCTTTAGGTGAGTTTTCAATACTTAAATACTCAAACGGTATGACTATATTCTTCACAATGCTTCAATCTCATTCATTTAAAAACCGATAGCGGTCGGGGAAAATCTTCTCTTGTCCACCTTATTGATAACTCAATAATTTCGCCACTTGAGTATTCTACTGCACAAGTAGGTGAAATGATGATTTTTCTTATAAGCGGTTTTTCTGGCTTCCTTCGCTGGGCCACTAATTCTTGCCACTCGCTAGTTGGAATAACTAAGCCTCTTAATCGGGACAATTCTACGATTCGATAGGGGGTTTTAATTTCGATGGTTCCCTCTTTTATTCCATAGCGATGGCCTTTGAGGTCGGCCAACCACTCTTTGTCATGCTCTTTAATGATCAGTTGGATGTCAGCTTGTTCTTCAAACTGCTGGAGAGTATGCAGGATATCCCCAGGAGAGTAGTTGAAGAAATCAAGTCCTGAAGAATCGCGAAGTGCTTCTTCATTTTGAGTTGAGAGTAAATTTCTTTGCTTACTCCAGGCGTTCAAAGGGCCAATGGCGAAGACATGGATATTAGGATTATGCCGCTTTGAAGTTAGGGGAATTTGGTCAAGAAGTTTTAGGGGGAGGGAATCTTTTAAAAAAGGGATGAGGTCGCCATGGCTTTCAATGACGTAGAGGATGCCGTTAGAGTTTTGGAATTGTTCCTCAATTTTTGAGAGAACTTCGTTTAGTACTGCTCCTACAGGAAGATAAATAAAGTAGGCATCTGCCTTTGGTAAGGGGGCGACTCTAAGATCACAGCACTTAAAACCATCAGGGAAGGGAAGGTTCATTCTTGCATGGGCGCTCAGTCCTTCTTGGTGCCTCTGCTCTAAGAGCTCAACGCTGTAATTTTTAGGAGACTTGTGAGTTGAGAGAATATCAAAGAGGAGCTTTCCTCTACCGATTCCACCACCGATATCACAAAAGCTAGAAAAACCTCGAGAAGTAAAGTCTTGAAAGAGAGTAGAGTAATCACAATAGGAAGTGAATAGTGCTTCAGAGGTTGTAAGGCCGTCGGCATACGCTTCTGAACTGCTGGTACCATCCACTTTTGTAATGGCCTCTAATCCTAAGAGTTCTTCAATAGCTCTTTCATCTTTTCTCGCGAGCAGTTCAAGAAGCTTTTCTCTAAGTTCTAATAATGCCAAGGAAATTGCTGAAACTTCTTTTCTCTCTTTTCTAGAAAAGAATCTCTGCCTTCTTTTGCTTCTTCCGTTCCATAGGCCAGTCTTGTGGCCTCACCAGCAAAGAGCTGCTGTCCAACGAGGCCATCATCGGCCATATTAAAACCATACTTGAGCATTCTCATAGCGGTAGGGCTCTTTGAATTAATAAGTTCGCCCCATTCAAGTGCTACATTCTCTAATTCTTTGTGATCAACTACTTTATTAACCATTCCCATTTCAAAGGCCTCTTGGGCGCTGTAATTAAGACCGAGAAAGAATATTTCTCTTGCTCTTTTTTGGCCGCACATTTTTGCGAGATAGGCAGATCCATATCCTGAATCAAAGCTAGCAACATCGGGATCTGTTTGTTTGAAAATAGCGTGTTCTTTAGAAGCGATGGTCATGTCACAGACAACATGGAGGCTATGCCCGCCGCCTACGGCCCAACCGGGGACCACGGCAATGACAACTTTTGGCATGAAGCGAATTAAGCGCTGAACTTCAAGAATATGGAGGCGTCCTAGTTTGGCCACGTCCATTGCTCCAGCATCATCGCCTTCGTACTTATAGCCATCCTTGCCTCTAATGCGCTGATCTCCACCGCTACAAAAGGCCCAGCCACCATCTTTTTCACTGGGGCCATTGCCGGTGAGTAAGACGCAGCCCACATCTGAAGTGATTCTTGCGTGCTCAAGGGCGGTGAAGAGTTCATCCACAGTATGAGGCCTAAAGGCATTTCTGACTTCAGGTCTATTAAAGGCAATACGAACCGTTCCGTGTGCTTTTGCTCGGTGGTAGGTGATATCTGTGAAGGAAAAATGGGGAACTTCATCCCATTGTTTAGAGTCGAAAATAGGTGAGATAGACATAGGTAATTTCCTTTACAGGTTCTTATTAATTCTTAGTTACTTTCTAAAGTTGAGGACTCATAAAACCACCACACCAAGCCGATAGCAACTGAAAAATTATCCTTACGGCGAAACAGTGGTGAGTTCTCATTAGACGCGCTTTTATGGTTTTCATAATAACCTCCAATAAAGCCACGTGTATCTTTAAATAGAGTTTTGGCAAAAATATGGGAAAGGGTTGTCCCTAAGTACCCTGATCTTGCTGTGTAAGCACTTCTTTGAGCCTGAGCAAATTGAGAGTCAACTTGATAGAAGACTTTTTGAAATTTCTGCGAAGCAAAGACAGAACTGATACTTGTAAAGCTAAATAGTCCATCAGCAAAGAGGTTCTCAGTGATGAGGTAGAGAAGAGGATTAAAGACAATACCTCTCTCCTTTGCTTCAAAAAGTCCAACACTCCAGGCTGAGCGGATAGGTATATTGAGACCAATCTTTGCATTGAAGTCACCCTTCTTTTTCCAAAGAGTGGAGAGTATTCCTGGTCCAACTTCTACCATTGTTTTGAGATCAGGCATTCCCTGTCTAATGGATACATTTTTGGAACTCGCAGGTAGGGAGCCGCCAATGCTTAAGTTCACTTCAAAGTTTTTTGATTTTATAAATCTACTTCTCATCCCACCTTCCTCATCTGCTCTGAGAATATTACCTCTATAAAAGAATGCCGGAAAAGGTAGAGCGAAGAAGTTTGAGTCTTCGGATGCTGGGTAGGCGGGGACAAGAGCGCCGACGACGCCAACCCCTCCTTCCCAAAGAGGTCGCTGTTTATCTTCAATTGATTGTGTGATTTGACTAAGGGCCGGTTTGGTTAAGAGAAGTAGACTTAAGAGGAGGAAGATGTTTTTTTGCAAAATATTTTTTCTTTGTTGGAGTCGGAAAACTCTCTTTCCCTAGGTTCAAGGAGGTCTTGATTAAATAGGTAGAGAATCCCCAAGAATGTGAGTATTAACAGTCCATGTACAGACCACGAAAATGATAACATAAGTTCCATGCTATAAAAATGGGGTTTAATAGAGAGTTTACAAGGGTGGCAATGATAAGTTAGTTTCTTTAACACTGATGCGTCATGATGACGCCGAGTCATACCTTTTAAGGCCTCTACTCCAGACAAAGTTAAGCAAGATACTAAAGACCACTAGACAGAGGATCATACCTGCAAGTAGCGGCCAGTGTGATGAGTCGAATAGAAAGTTAACCGGGGCCGAGCCAATCAAGAGAATTGGCAGTGCGGTCATGAGCACTTTTCTGATGACACCCTGATAGATAAAGCTTGGCCAGCGAGCAAGCTGCTGCATTTGCATTCTTAAGAAGTTGATACCAATTCCATCGGTTAACCAGAACATCGAAGTTGAGAGGATGAACTCAATAACAACTAATAGAGAGAGACCAAGAATCAGAAGAAAGGGAATGAGGCACCACTGGGTAGGAGCGAGGTCAACTTTTAAACCGTAGTAAATAAGGCTGCCTAGAAAGAGGGGAGTATTGAAGAGGCTTGACGCTCTAAAGTGGCGGAAGAAGACACTGAAAATAGTGCTCATGGGTTTTAAAATAATGTAATCCAGCTGGCCTGTTTTGAGGTGATTGGAAAATTCCCAAAAGCTTTGGGAGAAGATCATCATATGCAAGTTATCAATCATGAGCATGAAACTTAAGAAGAAGAGGAGTTGATCTTTTTGCCAAGGGCCAATCATGCTGACGTGATCGTAAATGAAAGTGACCGAAGCCACAGTGGAAAGAAAGAAGAAAAGATCCATGATGATTAGGAGAATGAAGCTGGTTCTAAAACTTGTTTCCACAGAAATAGAAGTTGAGACAAATTTCTTATAAACGCTTAAGTAATGCTTCACATTCCCGCCGCTGTATAGAGTCTAATTCCCTTTTTCCAAATACGATGATTTAAAAAAGCAAAGACAATTGTCCAAAAGAGAATGATAAAGAAGCCCTGAGTGATATGACTTCCCTGGCCCATGAAAATTTTGATGGGGTAGTAAGTAAGATAGGGAAAGGGCGTGTAGTTAAGAATATCGACAATCCACTTGGGGTATAAATCTAGCGGAATAATAGCGCCAGAGAGAAAGTAGGTAATGATATTGAGCATGACTCTTAGAATCCAAGTTTCTTCTAACCAAAAAGCGAGCACACCAGTGAAGTACTGCATGGTAAACCAGAAGAGGGAAATAAAGAGAGTGTAGGCCACTCCCATGGTCATAACTTCTAGGCTTGGTAGTTGCAGAACTCCGGCCGCAGCAACACACACAAGGGTGAAAGAAGCGATCCCAATTTGTATACATTGAAAGGAGAGCCAACTGGCCGTGTGAAATTCCCAGAAATTAAAGGGGTAGATAAGATAACTTGAAATGCGCCCCATTCTGATATCATCGGAGAGATTCCACGACCCATGGCCTTGGGCCACCATGCCGACGATAAAGGCCCAAGTGTGATAGTTGATCATTTGCTCAAAGTTAAAGCCCTTGATGATCATGGACTTATCCGCTGAGTAAATGGAGCTCCATAGATTGTATTTTACAAAGAAGAAAACAAGGGCCGGCCCGATCATTTGCAAGAAGAAGTTCATGCGATAAGCCGTGTGCTTAACCCAGCTCACTTTTATGGTGATCCACCACTTTTGAATATTTCGCTCTAACGCTTCAGTCATACGAGCTGACTTTTTAAAAGCTCAGGGTTATTCATCAGTTCTTTCATCACTCTTTCAATGGGCATTTTGTCGGTTGCAAATTCAGTCACTGGATAGTTCTTAATGATGGTGCTGCTTAAGCTCCTTAAGTCTTCTTCGCAAACTCTAAGCTCCACTTGGGTCTTGTCCTCACTCCACTGGGGCTTATAGGCATTGAGTATTTGATAGTCATTGAGTTGGGGTTCATTGAAAGTAAAGGAGACAACTTTCTCATTGCCTAAGATATTTTCAAAGTCATCAAGGGTTCCATCGTAGCCTTTCTTGCCATCGAAAATAAGAATGAGGCGATCACACAGGGCCTGTACATCTTGCATATAGTGGCTTGTGATGATGATCGCGCACTGATTCTTGCGATGATAATCTTTTATGAATTCACGAATATTATCTTGGGCCACCAGATCAAGGCCAATAGTGGGCTCATCTAAGAAAATGACTTCAGGATTGTGAAGAAGGGAGGCCATAAGCTCCATCTTCATTCTCTCGCCTAGGGAGAGTTTTCTCACATGAATATGCAGCAGGTCTTTAACACCGAGAAGTTTACTCATTTTTTCTATGCGTTCATTAAAATCTGAATCACTGACTTCGTAGTATTTTTGGAGCAGAAGAAAGCTATCCATGGCAGGAATATCCCACCAGAGTTGGGATTTTTGACCCATCACAAGGGCGATTTTCTTTCTAAAATTCTTATCCCGCTCCCATGGATTGGTTCCTAGGATTTTTAATTCACCGGAACTGGGAACGATGATACCGGTGAACATCTTCATCAGAGTTGTTTTACCCGCTCCATTAGGCCCTAGAAGACCAATAATCTCACCTTTTTGCACATCAAAAGAAAAATCTTTCACGGCCTCTTTAGTTATAGGATTTCTCTTAAAAAATGAGGTAAAAGATCCCATAACACCTGGGCTCTTCTTATAACTAATAAAGTGCTTATTTAAGTTTTTGACAGAAATAATAGGTGCTTGCATAAGTTTTACCCAAGGGGGTTATGAACCCTCTTTGTTCATGACTATACCGCTACTGGAAAGGAATTCAAGTAGCTCGCCTAACGGCGAGTAACTTGAGCTTTAGTACCATTCGGGTATACAAGTCTTTAAGTGAGTTTTCAATACTTGAAAACTCAAACAGTAGGACTATATAAAGCAGCAATTTTGCCCCAAAAGGATACGCATGTCTACGAAGCCGCAAAAGATTACGTTCACCAAAACCCTCGATAAGGAGGGGCCCTTTGAGCTCTTAGAATTTCTGAAGGCCAATATAGACCTGTCTGCTGGTCAGATCAAAGAAGCTCTTATTCAGGGCTCTTGCTGGGTGAAGAAGGGAAATAGCAAAACCGCTCTCAGAGTAAGAAGAGCAAAGAGTGTCTTTAGGGCCGGGGATAGAGTGGAGTTTAATTTTGATGAAGAGCTCTTTGCTCGGCAAAAGGCCGGGCTTGCAATTGAGCCAGAACTTTTGAAGGATGCTAAATCGTGGAGCGCTTGGTTAAAGCCAGCGGGTTGTCTGGCCCAAGGGACTAAGTTCGGAGATGCCTTGAGCATGATGCGTTTTGCAGAGAAGAGTTTGGAGCGAGAAGTTTTTCTAACGGGTAGGCTAGATAGAGAGACTGTGGGGCTGATGGTTTTGGCCCATGATAAGAAGATGAGCCGCATTCTAAGTGATGCCTGGTCGACTCCGGGTAAAGTTACTAAGACCTATGAAGCCATGGTTAAGGGCATTGTTGAAGATGATGAAGGTGTCATCGATCTGCCCCTTGAAGGGAAGAAGGCCATAACTCACTATAAAGTTTTAAAGAGGGCCAATCATTGGACTATTGTAGAGCTGAATATTAAGACCGGAAGAACCCATCAAATTAGAAAGCACCTCACTTCCCTTGGTCATCCTGTGATAGGCGATAGCCGCTATGGGGAGGGTAATAAGAATAAAGATGGGCTCAAGCTTGTTGCTACTTCGCTAAGTTTTAAGCTTGAAAATCAAGTGATAGATCTGAAAGTTCCTGATGATGTGCGTCTTATTCGCGTCTAGGGTAGAGCTTTATTGACTCCGCCGTCTTGGAAGTAGGGCCCTTTTTAGGTATTGTTGAGGCTTTAGAAATAAGGTGAAAGGGTAAATTTATATGGCATACGAGTTTAATAGAATTGATGAAAAGTGGCGCAAGAATTGGGCCGACAAAAAGACCTTTAAGACTGAAGATAATTCTACTAAGCCAAAGTACTATGTCCTCGATATGTTTCCCTATCCTTCTGGTGCTGGCCTTCATGTGGGTCATCCCTTAGGTTATATTGCTTCTGATATCTACGCTCGCTATAAGAGAAATTGCGGCTTCAATGTTTTGCACCCCATGGGCTACGATGCCTTTGGCCTACCAGCAGAGCAGTATGCCATTCAAACAGGAACTCATCCCGCAGTAACAACCGAACAGAATATCATTCGTTATAAAGAGCAGCTTGATAAAGTAGGCCTCTCCTTTGATTGGTCTCGGCAAGTGACGACCAGTGAGCCCAGTTACTATAAGTGGACTCAGTGGGCCTTCACTAAAATGTTTGAGAGCTACTATGACAAAGAAGAAAATAAGGCGCTTCCCATAAGTAAGCTCATTTCTCATTTTGATAAGAAGGGTAGCGCCGAGATAAAGACTGCTTGCTCTGAAGAGTTGAGCTTTACAAAAGATGAGTGGAAGTCCTTTGATCTTAAGAAGAGAGACCAGGTTCTTCAAAATTATAGAATGGCCTACCTCGATGATGTTCCCGTTAATTGGTGCGCGGCCCTTGGGACTGTGCTGGCCAATGATGAAGTCAAAGATGGCCTGTCAGTAAGAGGAGCTCATCCGGTCATTCAAAAGACCATGAAGCAGTGGTGCTTAAGAGTAAGTGCTTACGCTCAAAGACTTCTTGATAATATGGACCAGCTTGATTGGTCAGAGTCTATGAAGGAAGTGCAGCGTAATTGGATTGGCCGCTCAAAGGGGGCGCAGCTTGAGTTTCCTGTTAAGGGCCAGGATCTTGGACTTGAAGTTTTTACGACTAGAGCGGATACGATTTTTGGTGTGAGCTTCATGGTGCTAGCACCTGAGAGTGACTATGTAAGCGCAGTGACAACTGATGAGCAGCGAAGTGCAGTTGAGAATTACTTAGAAGAATGTAAGAAAAGATCCCAAAGAGATCGTATGATGGAAGTGAAGCGCGTTAGTGGTGTTTTCACTGGCAGCTACTGCACGAATCCCTTCACTAAGAAAGAAATTCCCATTTGGATTGGTGACTACGTCCTTGGTGGCTATGGAACCGGAGCAATTATGGCCGTTCCTGCTCACGATAGTCGTGACCATGCCTTTGCTAAGAAGTTCGATCTTCCTATTATTCCAGTCATAGATGGAGAGGCTAGTGAGAATGTTCAAGAAGAGTCCTATGATGCTAAGAGTGGCAAACTTATTAATTCAGATTTCTTGAATGGTCTCAAAGTGAAAGAGGCCATCTCTAAGATGATTCATAGAATAGAAGAATCTAAAATGGGAATAGGAACTATTAACTACAGATTAAGAGATGCTATTTTCTCTCGTCAACGTTATTGGGGCGAGCCCTTTCCTGTTTATTATAAAGACGGAATGCCCCATGTGGAAAGTCTTGAAAATCTTCCAGTGGAACTTCCTGATGTTGACGCCTACCTGCCCACTGAAGAGGGGGCTCCTCCTCTTGGGCGAGCAAAGAAATGGGAGAATAAAGAGGGTCACCCCTACGAGCTTTCAACAATGCCAGGCTTTGCAGGCAGTAGTGCTTATTACCTGCGCTATATGGACCCTCATAATGATAAGGCGCTTGTTTCAAAAGAGGCCAATCAGTATTGGAAGAGTGTCGACCTCTATGTTGGCGGAAATGAGCATGCCACTGGCCACCTTATTTATGCGAGGTTTTGGAATAAGTTTCTCTATGACTTAGGTCATGCAGTGGAGGATGAGCCTTTTAAGAAAATGATTAATCAGGGAATGATTCAAGGGCGCTCTAACTTTGTTTACCGTCTCAAAAGTGACAAGAATAAGTTTGTCTCTCTAGGTCTTATTGATCAGCATGAAGTTCAAAAGCTTCATGTGGATGTCAATATCGTTGATAACGATACTTTAGATTTGAAGGCCTTTAAGTCTTGGAGACCAGAATTTAAAGATGCTGAATTTATCTTAGAAGAAAATGATGGTGTTTCTGAATATAAGTGTGGCTGGGCCGTCGAAAAGATGAGTAAGTCCATGTTCAATGTTGTGAATCCTGACACCATCGTAGAAAAGTATGGAGCTGATACACTTAGACTCTATGAAATGTTTCTTGGACCATTAGAGCAATCAAAGCCTTGGAATACTAACGGAATCGAAGGGGTTTACCGCTTCTTAGTTAAGTACTGGGCCCAATTTCATGATGGAGAGAAATTTTCTATAAGCGAAGAGGAGCCTACTGCTGAAGAATTTAAGATCCTTCATACCTGTATTAAGAAGATCTCTTCAGATATTGAAAGCTTCTCTTTTAATACGAGTGTTTCTGCTTTCATGATTGCTTGTAATGAGCTTTCAAAATTAAAGTGCAATAAGCGTGGTATCCTTGGGCCATTAACTGTTCTTCTCTCTCCCTTCGCACCTCACACAAGTGAGGAATTATGGGAGCTTCTTGGGCATACTACGAGTATTAACTATGCTGCATGGCCAAATTTAGAAGAGAAGTACCTAGTGGAGAGTAGCTTTAAGTACCCTGTATCTTTCAATGGGAAAATGCGCTTTCTCTTAGAGCTTCCTATTGATCTTTCAAAGGAAGAGATAGAAGAAAATGTTCTTAAGAATGAGGAAACTCAGAAGTGGATTGAAGGAAAAACTATCCGCAAGATGATTGTCGTCCCTAAGAAGATTGTTAATATTGTTATAGGCTAAATCTATAGAGTAAAGAGGCTTCAGTGAGTTTAGAAGATAAAGAAAGATTACAATTAGAAATGAGGGAGAAAGTCCTCCTTGCTATGGCCGGCGCTGCTGGTGTGATTGAACATATCGAGTTTACGTTAAATAACTTTTCCTACCGCTACTTAGAGAGTGATTCTATGGGAGAAGTTAAGTGTAGCTTAAAAGAGAATGATACTTATAGTGTTGTAGGATTTGAACCTAACCTCGCTGAATCTTTGAAAACAAAGAATCCCATAACAAGAAAGGGGATTATCGATCTTGCTAAATCTTCTACTAAGAAAGACTGTCCAAAGGTGCGCTATGAAATTGGGGTGCAAATAGTGAATGTCGACTCAGTTGGGGGCGGTGACTTCATTGCTCATTGTGAAGTTAATTGGGGATTTCCTAACTTTGAGGATACCAGTAAAACCAATAGAAATGAGAAGAAGTTGTCTTATGAAGATGCTATTGATTTAAGAAATAACT
>CALHBL010000051.1 GCA_937930825.1 uncultured Bacteriovoracaceae bacterium | reverse complement strand
GCCTCTCAAGTATTGGCCGCCTCTCAAAGAGCAAAGCCTGGCAAACGAGAGTTTGTGCTCATTGTAAGAAACTAAGAAATTTTGCTGCATAAACTCTTCTACAACTAAGATTTCAGAGGACTGTCTCATACTTTCCTCGTGACCTAAGCGGCCTTAAGTGTTAGAAATAAGTAAAGGAAGCAGTATGTCAGAAAGTGATCGTCACCATTCTAATCCGTCACGAAAAACGCACCATTTAGAGATGGCGGAAAAGGCCCAAGTGGGAATGGCCCAGCTTAATGAGCTCTTTGATTATGAGCCTCTCCTGCGTGGTTTCGAAGAGAATCTCAATATCGACTCTCTTGAGTTTGGTGATAAGAAGATGAGAGCGCCGCTGTGGATAAGTTCTATGACGGGGGGGACAGGTAAGGCCGGCCCTATAAATAAGAATCTCGCTCTCGCTGCTAAAGAGTTTGGTCTAGGTCTTGGTCTGGGTTCTTGTAGACCACTTATGGCCGGTGATGAATTCTTCAAAGATTTTCACTTAAGACCTCTGGCCGGTGACGATGTCATTATCTTTGCTAATTTTGGTATTGCTCAGATAGAGCAATACTTGGAAGAGGGAAGAGGTCAGGAGCTGTTAGAAATTCTCAAGAGACTGGAAGTAAATGGGGTCTTCATTCATGTTAATCCTCTCCAAGAGTGGTTTCAAAGTGAGGGAGACCGCTGGTTTCGTAGTCCTCTTGAAGTGATTGCTGATTTTAAGGAACTTCTACAAAGTATTGGCCTCTTCATTGGAGTTAAGGAAGTTGGTCAAGGTATGGGTCCTCAGAGCCTGCAGGCCTTGTGGGAGCTGGAGGTTGACCTCATTGAGTTCGCTGCTTTTGGAGGCACGAACTTTAGTAAATTAGAGGCCTTGAGAGAAGCTAACTCATCGGAATTAAAAGAAAGAATGAGGCCGGATGGCCTGTGCTTTGTTGGCCATAGTGCCAAAGAAATGGTAAGACACGTCAATTGTCTTATTAAAGAAAGTAAGAGGCCAGCGCCTAGGATCATTATTTCTGGCGGAGTGCACTCTTCACTTGTTGGTTTTTACCTTTTGGAGAACCTAAGAACGGCCGGGGCCTTTGGTATGGCCAAGCCTTTCTTAGAGCATGCGACAAAAGATATTGATTCACTCTATGCCTTCGTTGAGGGAGAGCTTGATCAATATAAAATGGCAAAAACCTTTCTTAAGGCGAGGCCTCTCAATTAAACCCAGCTGGGGAGGAGGTTAACTCTCATGAATTGGAAAAAGGATCAGCGTAAAATGCAGCATTTTGATAATGAAAGCGCCATTGAAAATTCTGTAGAGCTAAATAATTCCTCAAAAGAGTTCTCAACAAACTCTTTTCACTCAAATAAAGTGAGTGGTTTCTCAAAACTAACGAAGAATGAAAAAATAGACTTCATTACCGATCAATTTATGGAGGGAAGTCTAAAAGATAAAGAAACTCTCAAGAGCTTTTGGCATAGTGATAAGAAGACTCAACAGGTGATAGATGAGTTCTCAGAAAATACTCTCAGTAACTTCACTCTACCTTTTGGTGTTTGTCCGAATGTTCTTATCAATGATGAGATTCACTGCGTTCCCATGGTGATTGAAGAGTCTAGTGTCGTTGCAGCGGCAGCAAAGGCCTCTAAGTTTTGGATGACAAGAGGTGGCTTTAAAGCAGAAGTTATTTCTCAAAATAAGGTCGGGCAAGTCCATTTGATCTTTAAAGGCGCTAACGAGTTGATTAGAAATGCTTTTGAAGAATCAAAAGACCTCTTGATCGGCCACATAAGTCCTCTTATGAAGAATATGGAAGAAAGAGGGGGCGGTCTTCTTAACTTAGAACTAAGAGACCTCAGAGATAAAGAAGATGATTACTACCAACTGTGGGCAGAGTTTAATACCTGTGATGCCATGGGGGCCAACTTTATCAATTCTATTCTAGAGTCTCTAGGTAAGAAATTTGAACTTATTCTCAGTGGCCTTGAAGGGGTTGGACCTGAAGACACTCAAGTCATAATGGCCATTCTTTCTAATTATACTCCAGATTGTATTGTTAAGGCCTGGGTCGAGTGTCCCCTTGAAGATCTTGTTGAGAAGAATTTAGGAATGAGTGCTCAAGAGTTTGCAGATAAGTTCTCACGAAGTGTTCGAATCGCGACAGTTGATGTGAATCGGGCAACGACTCACAATAAAGGAATTATGAATGGAATAGACTCTGTTATATTAGCTACCGGAAATGATTTTCGGGCCGTTGAAGCAGCAGCTCATACCTATGCTGCTCGAGATGGACAGTACCGCAGTCTAAGTCGTTGTAGCATCAAAGAGGGGATCTTCCGCTTCGAGCTAGAGCTCCCTCTGTCCATTGGAACAGTTGGTGGATTAACTGCGCTTCATCCGCTAGCAAAGTTGAGTTTAAAAATATTAGGAAATCCAAGTGCTGAAAAGTTAATGCAGACTTGCGCCGTTATTGGCCTGGCCCAAAATTTTGCAGCTCTAAAAAGTCTCGTTACTACAGGTATTCAAAGGGGTCATATGAAAATGCACCTTATGAATATACTTAATCACTTGGAAGCAAGTCCAAGTGAGAGAGCTAAAGTCCGTGAAAATTTTGATAAAGAAGTTATTACTTTCAAAGGAGTACGGGACTTTCTTGGCGACATAAGGCAGTACCAATAAGGAATACCTGTGAAAAATGAGAAAATTGAATTTATTGACTTCAATATTGGCGCTCTTAGTAAGGCTCCTGAGGTAATGAGCAAGCCATTTCTAAAATTAAAAAGCTCTCAAAGCTTTGATCAATACTACTATGGCCATGGCAAACTCCTTCTCAGTGGAGAGTACTTTGTTCTTGATGGGGCAAGTGGTCTTGCGCTCCCTACTACTGTCGGCCAATCAATGGGGGTTCGCTACTCGCAAAGCTTTAATCCAAAACTAAAGTGGAAGTCTTATGATGTTGAAGGCAATCTTTGGCTTGAAGCCACTTTTGAGTTCTGGCATTTTGATATTATTGATAAGAACCCTCCTAAAGAAGTCGTTCTCCTCCAGAAACTTCTAAGGGAAGCGAGGAAGCAAAATAAGCATTTCTTAAGAGACGCTCAAGACGTTGAAGTCGAAACTAGGCTTGGTTTTCCCCTTACTTGGGGGCTTGGTTCAAGCTCTACCCTTATTCATAATATAGCTCAATGGGCTTATGTTTCTCCTTTTGAGCTTCTCTTTAAAACACAGGGAGGCTCTGGTTATGATATTGCCTGCGCTCAGAGTGAAGGGCCTATTCTCTATGAAAAACAAAAGGCAGGACCAAAGTGGGGTCCAGTCAATTTCTACCCATCTTTTCATGAGAACTTATTCTTTATCTTCTTAGGAAAGAAGAAAGATAGTAGTGAAGCTGTGAAGTTCTATAAAGAGAATCGTCCATGGCCTTCTCATGTGATTAAAGAAGTAAGTAGCTTAACAAAGGAAATGCTTGAAGCCGAAGACCTTGATTCATTCCAGGAATTACTTTGCTCTCATGAAGAGCTTCTCGCTAGTCAGCTAGGAATGAAGGCAGTAGGGAAGAGCTTATTTCCTGACTTTAGAGGTGAAGTGAAGTCTCTAGGAGCGTGGGGAGGAGATTTTATTTTAGCAGCAACTAAGCTCTCAGAGCAGGAAGTAAGATCCTACTTTGAAAGTAAAGGACTTGATGTTGTGATGCCCTTTGCAGAATTAATTCTTAAAACTCCAACGAGATTGCCTAATAATCAGGGCGATAATTCTATTCACTAATAGAGGACTTTTTTTTCCATGAATTATAGCAATAGAAAACTTGTTAACTCATTCGAGAGTGTTGTTGGAAAGTCCTATCGATGGAGTGCTCCTTCAAATATTGCCTTAGTTAAGTACTGGGGCAAGAAGCCTGGGGTGCAACTTCCAACCAATCCTTCTGTCAGCCTAACTTTAGAGGAGGCCAGAACCACCGCTCAATTAAAAGTCGTCGGACCGAGAACTCAAGAATGGATAACTCTAAAGTTTGATGGCCAAAGCAAGCCTTCCTTTCTTCCTAAAATTGAAAAATTCTTTACGCTGGCCAGTGAGTATTTTCCTCTCTTAAATGAAGTTTCATTATCTCTTGAAACCTCAAATAGCTTCCCCCATAGTGCCGGAATTGCCAGCTCCGCCTCATCAATGGCGGCCATGGCCCTGTGCTTGGTAGAGTTGGAAGATGAATTAGCTGGCGATAAGTTGTGCCGTGAAGAATTTTTGGAACGAAGCTCTTTCTTTGCCCGCCTAGGAAGTGGCAGTGCATGCCGAAGCCTCTATCCTTATTGTGCTAGCTGGGGCATTCAAGGTGAAAGAGGGAGTGATCTCGTCGCATCTGCTTTAAAACCCCATAAAATCTTTTTGACCATGAGAAATACAGTTGTCCTCGTTGACCGCAATGAAAAGAAAGTTAGTTCTCGAGTAGGACACGGCCTCATGAAGGATCACTTATTCGGAGCATCTCGAAACCTTCAGGCCAGCTCTAATTGGGAACTTGCCTGTAAGTGGTTAGAGGATGGCTCTTGGAGTAGGTTGGGCCCTCTTGTAGAAGAAGAGGCATTAAGCCTGCACGCTATGATGAT
>CALHBL010000050.1 GCA_937930825.1 uncultured Bacteriovoracaceae bacterium | reverse complement strand
GCTGATCTTCTTCTTCGTTTTATCAAGAACAAGCTCCTGCATTGTCTCGGTCTTCTTAACTGAAGGTATACTCTTCGCAATCCACGAATTACCAAACACTTTCTTGATTGTTCCCAAGAACCACCAGAAATGGTTTATATGACCACTTCCGTTATCGGTGGTTGACCTTGCTACTTCTACTAGACTTTGAGTTTGAGCAAAGGGTTTTAAAATCTTTTCATTCAGTGCCACAAGAAAGCCTTCCCTTACCTTTGCACTTTGCCCAGACCTAAGAGCTGGGTGAATCGAAAGCTTTTCAGTCGTAACCTTCTTATTCACACCATCTTTTAAATCTTTTAATGCAGTTATAAGCTTATTAAACTGCTCATCATTGATGTTATAAAGCAGATGCAAAGCATCATCAACCTTACCCATTGACTCAAAAACTAAACGAATTTGTTTAATATTCTCTGTTCCATGAGCACTGTTAACAGTAAAAGATGGATCGATTCGAATACCTACAAGTTGGTACTCACTCTTTTGAATCTTCTTAAAAAAGTAATTTGAAAAGAGATCTCGATCTCCCTTATTACAGACAATTTCCTTTGGTAGATAAATTTGCCCTCTAACTTTACTTATATCGATGGCCTTAACTGTTGAACTCTCCAAAATGGCACTCAATGGGCCTGCAACGACTCGTCGACTATTGGAAAATGAAAGAGAGTTACTTGGAGCGATCGGTAGACTATTTCTAACAGGTTCTTCGCTACTGCAACCTAAAGGAAGATTTGGTGCAAGGCTGAGCACAAACTTATCTTCAATTCGACTCTTCTTGGGTAATAAAATGGAAACATCGTGCAAATCAAAAACTTTGCTTCCTAAAATTTCGATGTTAGTAAAACAAAGTAAAAGTAAAGTTTTTATCAAGATTTTCATTAGTTTCACCTAGTTTGAAAAAGGTCTTAGTTTGCTTCTTAGCAATTTATCAAAAAATAGTTTTTATTCATATAGTTGAATCAAAACCCTGTACTTTATCATTAGGTGTACAACTCTTGTTCATCTCTAAGGATCATTAAAACACTTTAATTTTAAGCACTTAGTGGTTCTAAGTCGAGTTATAACAGGTTTTTTAATAAGTTGTACTTAAAGGTTAACTCGATACATTTTTCAAGTTTAAGTATAGGGTAGCCCCTTCCTAACGGCAGTCGAATTTCCCGACTCCCAATGTACTCAAAATCTATTGGGTACATCTGCTTAAACGCTGCCATCAATTTAGTTCGGCAATTAACAAAGAGACTAATGGAGTTAGGCCGATCTGCTTTCCATGCTAAACGCAACGTACTCCCAGAAGTTTTAGTCACAAAGGTTGGCTCTCCCCATTTTAAGACTTCTCCACCATAATCAATTTCATCATCTCTTATAGCTACTTTGAGAATTATATCTCTTAATTCTAAGGCTTCACTTTTAACATGCTTAGGATAATTATTATAAACTTCGCTAATATCATTTTTCATAACTTACTTACTCTTCTTTCTAAAGTAAAAATTTGATCAATACAGAACAAGTACGATAAACTCTATTGCTAGGAGTATCATATGAAATTATCATACACTATTCTGTACGTGGAAAGTGTTCAAGCGGCCGTTAAGTTTTATCAGAATGCTTTTGGAATAGAGCATCGTTTCACCCATGACAGTGGAGATTACGCTGAAATGAATACAGGTGAAACAACCCTAGCATTTTGTAATCATCAATTAGCAGATTCAATACTAAAGGGCCCTCATTTCAAAGCTTCTTTGAGCGGACCAGCACCTAGCTCGCAAATTACGTTTTGTCCCAATGATATAAAACAAGCCTTTGAAAAAGCCCTTAACAATGGCGCAAAATCGATTAGTGAACCCGAAGTTAAACCTTGGAATTATGAAGTTGCTATTCTTAAAGATTGCGATGGTCATATCGTTGAGCTTGCTAAGAAGCTTCCATAAATGGGTCATCATCTCTAATCAAAATGTTTACAGTTTATCATAGGAGTAACGCTCTATAAAGTTCTCTAAAGTCTTCACTAAATTAGCTAGTCCTAAGTTTAAAATTGTAGAAATTTTACTCTTTACCTTACTCATTATCTTTTACCATAAATTTCTTTCTCTTCCTTTCATTGGGGATGAGAGCTATTACGCACAAATTATTGATTGGAGAAATATTCTTCTTATAATAATTTTACATTCGGCCATCCTCCGGGATGGTTGATATTCATAAATACGTTTTATAAAATATTTTCCCCTGGACCTTTCACTGCTCATACAACGGCACTGATCACTTCTTCTCTATTGTTGATCTTTCTTTTTCGATTAATACGTAAGTCTACTAATATCTATATTGCTTTGTTTATATTTACCCTCTTGATGAATAATAAATACCTCATTAGAGCATTAGCCTCCGCACACCCCGTTATTGCAAGTGGCCTTCTCGGTATATGTTCACTGATAACTCTCTCTAACAGAAAATTTAGAACCTACGCTATACTCATTTGCTTCTCGCTAATTTTACGAGAGTCAGCAATTATTTTTATTGCCTCCGCATGTATCGTTTACAGACAAAGAAAAGTATTTCTCGCTTCACTTCCGGCGCTAATTCTCTTTATTGGCAATTATGGGTTACACTACTTACAAGAAAGAAAACTTCTCTTAAATGATCAAGCCCTTTTAATTTTAAACAATTGTGGGCAATCTTTTGTATTAAACCTCGATCACATTCTCTCCTTCTTTATAAACAGATTCTTCTATTATCCCCATTTTGTATTTTTAATCGTTCTTTCCTTAGTGTTGGTAATATATAAGAAGAGGTGTGACCTTTTTTTTTCGCACAAGCTTATTTCTTCTTTATTAATTGTTTCTTTAGGTCATTCTCTCTTCTTTGCTCTCTATGGGGATACCGCTACGAGGGACATTTTCATGAGTTCTGCATCCTTAATTATTGCTATCGGAATCATTTGCTTTCATCTATTAAAAGATAGTCCCTCAGTAAGAATCATTCTTTCACTTGCTATAATGATACTTGGAGTAAGCTCTATTATTAAAATTCATTCAAGTAAAGGTTACTTTAATAAAATAGAAAGAACGGCGACAGCGCTAAAAGAGATGGCCCAATTCCTCACATTATTTCGAGCTAACAATCCAGATAAGAATATAGTCGCTCCAAATCCCATCTCGCGTTATATGAATAACCCCTTCTTAGGCTATGTTAAAAAACCACTTAATTTGACTTGGTATGGTGGCTTTATAAAGACGGCTAAGCTCGGCAACCCAGATGTTCTTGTCTATATTCATTACTCAGAAATGAATGACTTTGTTATAAATATGCATAATTATGGCCAAAGAGAGAACTTTAAACCGATCTATCAAAACAATATCTATAAGAAAAATACTCTTATGGTTTACTCTAGAGAGTAAGCCGATGCCCGACCGCCAGCATCAAGTATACCCTTTGACCAATAACCTTCTAACTAAATCAATAAAACTAACCGATAAGTCAGCATAATAAACTCGGACTTATTAATGAAAAATCGAATAATCCTTTCTCTTCTATTCTTGATGTCGCTTTCACAAGCGCAAAAAGTTTCTGTGGAACAAAGATTAAAAGACATAGATGCCATATTAACCAAGCATAGAACTAAAGACTATTTTTTTAAAAGTAGAGCTCTTGTCGATTTAATGAATGAAAAGAAGTGCCTCGTTTCCTTTGGCACTTTAGATGTAAATCATGAGCAGCTCAATTGTACTGCCCAATTAAAGGATCAACCCCTTAGAGATGTTTCTAGAAAAATAAGAAGCCTAGATGAACAAATCAAGATATGCTCAAAGGCTACATGCCCTGATTTCTCAAAACTATTGAGTGAGAGAATCGAGCTAAATGTTACCTATGATAAAATGCTTATTCAATTTTTTAATGATAAGATAGCCTTTAACTCTTTTCTGACCCCTCCAAAGAAGAGTGTTCAATGCTTTGAGAGAAAGCCAATCCTACCTGTTCAACATTGTCCAATCCCGGAAGATGGAAGACTTCCCTTAGAAATGGGGATCAACCTTGAGGCCCCTCAGGCAGAATCTCCTGAAATCGGAAACCCCATTATTGGTGCGGATATTTTTCCAACAGCAAGACCCTTTGAAGCAGATAAACCAGCATTTGTTAAAGAGAAGAATGGTTGGCCTTGCTTTCCAAAAAAGGGTGACAGTGTAAAAACATACCTCCTCCAATCAGCGATGCCAGAGAGT
>CALHBL010000049.1 GCA_937930825.1 uncultured Bacteriovoracaceae bacterium | reverse complement strand
GAGGGTTACCTTTACTTTTAAGATGTGTAAACTTAACCTTCATGGATGAGATCGCAGGCCAGGAAGGCTATATTTTTTCTATCTCATTTCTTTACGGATGCATATCTCTTGGTGGGTAGTCCCTGATTCTCTCTGTGTAGCTTCCCATTCCCCCTCTTATTTCTCTTTGGGATAACTTCTTAAGGCAGTGGCTAAAGGCCCTCTTTGAGTTTTCTTTTTCCACCCACTCAGTCCACTCTTCCCCCATTTCATTCTTTAACTTTATTTCACAAGAGACGGTGTTTGATTTTTCGGCCCTCGCCAAGAAAACATTATAATGAAAAGAAGATGGGTTACCGGGTAGATTATCTTGTGACCATCTTTGGAATAGGTTTTCGACATAGTACTTGATATTATCGGTCGGTACAATGTTGTTGAAATCAAGCTGTCCCTTAATTTTAGAATTCATTCTCATCTTTGACCTATCCTTGTAAAAGTTTTTACTGATTGGCTATTAAGCAATTTACATGCCAACCTCAATTCACTTTTAAAGCGCCTATCCTTAATAGGAGGAGTAAGTTCATAAGAATCACTTTGTCACTATTGGCAATCCAAAACTTAAACTTGTCAGAAATGCCAATTCTTCTTTTATCAAAGAAAGACTTTCTCTTTAATCGAGTAAATTAGTTCTACTGCACCACCCAAGCCAATGATCTTAAAACCCGCAATGAAGGCACTAGAACTACTTTAAGTAGCCGACCTAAAAGAATCACTCGGAGAAGTATTACTCTATTAAATACGTATAACAAGATGGCACGTTGCTTGCTTATTAATATAACTCAAACACAGGAGAGGTATTTATGAAAAAAGTAAATCAGAAAGACGGTAAAGTACTTAATCAGAAAACAGATACTAAAGAGTGTGTATTGTGCCAGCGAAAATTTTCTTCCAACTATTTAAATACACTTTTCTGTAAAATCTGTGGTCATGAAAGTGAGAGTGAAAGTCTAACCCACAGTATGCTCTATTTAAAATTATCTCAAATTAATGATTTTCAAGAAACCATGTAGTCAAGGAGGGAGAATTGCCAACGAACTCTTTATTTACAATACACAGATGTAGAGGGTCGCCACAACTACCCTCTTGATAAGAAGTAGCACTACCTAATATGAAGAGGAGACCGGATGCAAACCAACTTATCATTTATAGTACACAGGTGCAGAGGATCACCTCTAACACTAAGCTTTAGAATAAGAAGTATGAATAAAAGATAGAAAAGGGTGTCCAACATGAATCAAGTCAAAATAAATCATTATATTGGCCTCAAAGGTCGAAAAACGACGGGAAGAATTACAAGCCTTCTAAAAAAAACTCTCCAATACTGGGCCAATAAGAACTTATCAAATGAATTCGCTCCCTATACCTTCGAGGTAAACCTTGAAGAAGATAACTCTAACTTCAACTGTGAGCTTCAGGTTTGGAATAGATTCGGGGACTACTGGGATAAGACAAGACAAAAGAAGAGTGCAAAAGGCGCACTGGAGACCTGCTTAAACTCCTTAGATATGACCGGGCAGAATTACACTCAGAATCCTATAAATACTCATAAAGAAAAGAATATATACCAGCGCTATAGCTCTGAGTATCACCAATGGCCTAATTAAAAAGTCCATCATTAAAGAAACTACTGTCAACTAAGGAGCAACTATGCAGGGCCTCGCCTATAATGAAGAATATGTTAATAATATCGATTTAAATTTTGACACCAATATCCTAACTATTCCCCAGCGAGAGCTTCTTAGAGAACAAATTCAAAATATTAGCAGTGCATCCCCCCCCTATTCTTCAATGAGAATATCTCTAAAGTACAAAGAGAGTTCTGATTTAATGTGGGGAGAAATTATGGTTCACTCGGCCTCAAATTCTTTCCTGGCCGCTGGAGAATCTAATAATATTATCCACCTTCTTGAAGACCTCTATGATGATATCTTTTTTCAAATAAATAGATGGAAGAGAACCAGAAGATTTCATTATTAAATTTACCAGGCCACTTTACCTGGAATAGTAATGGCCATTACTAATCCAGGTGATATTCAATTCTTACGTACCTTTAAAGTCAACCAAAGTACCTCCAAGCGCTCCCTTGTAAAAGCGTAGCATGTGACAACTAAATTCTTGGAGTATCCACTCCTGGAATAGTAAAGATAATTGTTAGACCTTGAACCAGTGGATTATTATCCTTAAGCCAAATTTGTCCCCCATGGCGATCAACAATCCTCTTACAAAGAGAGAGCCCAACTCCATGGTGGTTATTACCCTTTCCTATGGTAGCAAACATTTTAAATATTTTCTTAGTGAGCTTGGTCTCAATCCCAGAGCCATTATCACTGACAGAGAATTCCCACTTATTGGCATTGTGATGGCCCGCTACTTTTATCTTAACTTTTTCTTGAGCTTCATTATGCTCAACTGTATTTTCAAAGAGCATTGTGAATAACTGCTTAATTTGGCCTGGATCTCCAACCAATGTCACTGGCAGTTCACCAACTTCAATCTCAATTGACCGAGTAGGGTACTTATTTTGAACCGCTTTACAGGCCTCTCCAATCACTTCTGTAACCGTAAATTCTGAAAAGTCTTCTCCCCTGGTGCGAATCCTTGAATACTTAAGTAGGGCGTCGAGCATACCAGTAAGAACGTCAATTCCCTTTGATGAATCCTTTAGAGAATTCATTATTTCATCTTTTTTAAGCTCTTTTTTAGACAAGAGACTGGACACCTCTTTATTAGATGAAGAAATCACTCTTAAAGGCTGTCTAAGATCGTGAGCTACAATATAATTTAACTCTTCTGACTCAATAGTGAGCTGCTTTAGCTCCTTGGCTTCTTTTATAGAGGAAACATCGACAAAGGAGAGAACAAGACCCATTTTTCCTTTGTGGCCATCTTTTTCAGACCTTCCTTCAATACTGTAAGGAACGGCCTTCACTAAGTAACTAATGCCCTTGTAATATATATTCTTTGATAAAACTTTTCCAGAGGATGCTGCTAATGACATTAACTCCACAATCTTATCTTGGGAGAACTTAAATGTAATATCCATGATAGATCTGCCCAAGTCTTGAGGCATGACATTGAGGATATTCTGAATTTCTTTATTATACCTTCTGATTTTAAAGGTTTCATCTAAGAAGATGATGCCAATATTAGAACTCTTTAAGAGAAAATCAATATCATAATTAGCTCTTGTCACTTCATCAATCTTATTCTGATGCTCAGTATTCACAGTATAAAGTTCTTCGTTTACTGATTGCAATTCCTCATTAGAACTTTGAAGCTCTTCATTGGAGGACATCAATTCCTCGTTGGTACTCTGTAGTTCTTCATTAGTCGTTTCAAGCTCTTCAATAGTAGATTGCAGTGACTCTCTTGTGCTTGTAAGTTGACTCTCTAAGTTACTAATCTGCTCTTTTGCATAGGTGGTAGCATTGAATGATTCACCCTTAATTGGCTTACTCTCCTTATCAATAACAATAGTTTTAGACTCCACAAAGCTTACCATGTACACAGAAGTCTTCAGAGGCTGAGGTAGCGCAAAAGGCTTAACACTTAAATTATAACGCTTATCTTCTTCACCCTTTATCAGTATATCAGAGAATAAAACTTCTCTTCCTGTCTTAATAGATTTTGTTAGAGCTGTTGTAAGAGCTAAACTAAAGTCTTTTTTCAACATTTTTAAAACATTAAAAGTCGACTTTCCAGTTGCTAAGCCTAAGAAGTGATTAACTTCTCCAAAAGTATGGAGCAGGTTATAATCTCTATCAATTAGAATGGAATGCGAAGCAAAATCATTAAGCATTTTCTCATAAATAGTATGAAAGGGAAGGTTCTTATTGACTTGGGTATTGATTGCACTCGGAGTCGTACTACCGAGCCTATGACTTGAACTTCGAGAAAAAGAATGACCTGTAATATTGAGATCAGCAACCAGAGCAAGCCGAATATCCCTTAACTTTTGAAAGACCTTATGACCACCATTAATGACATTGAATTCATTGCTTAAATCTCCAAGGGCCTCACTCTTGCCCAAGAAGAGGTAGCCACTATTTCTAAGCCCAAAGTGGAAGAGCGAAATGGCCTTAGCCTGTAAGTTTGGCTGAAAGTAAATTAATAAATTTCGGCAAGTAACCAAGTGCACTTTCGTAAAGGGAGGATCTTTCACTACATTGTGATGAGAGAATATAATAGAGCGCCTAATCTTTGACTTTACTTCATATCCATTGTCTTTTTTTATAAAGTACTTATTAAGCCTCTCCGCTGGAATCTCGTCTTTTATATTGCTCTTATAGAGACCAAGGGCTGCCTTATCTATGGCCTCTCGGTCCACATCAGTTGCAAAAACCTTGAGTTCTTTTGAAATTTCAAGCCTCTCAAAAGCATCTAAGAAACAGATGGCGATAGAGTAAGCCTCCTGCCCAGTAGAGCAGCCAGCGACCCAAACTCTTATTACGGGATCGGCCTTAGCCTCTTCAATAATTCTTGGGACTATCACTGTCTCAAAATACTGAAAAGTTGCATCATCCCGAAAGAATTTCGTCACCCCAATGAGAAGCTCACCATGAAGAAGTCTAAGCTCAGTGCTATCACTTCTTAAAAAATGAATATACTCATCAAGTCCTTCAAGATAATTGATCTTAACTCTTCGCTCAATTCTTCTAGCAATGGTAGAGGGTCTATAATTGGAGAAATCCAAACCTTCTACAGTTTCTAAAAGACCGCTTATTACTTTTAGCTTATCAGGCTCGTTTTCAAGATCAACAAACTCAAAGGTCTCTTTTGTATTTTGGCTATAACTAAGAATAGTCTCGGGCATCTCTTCTGGGTTTAATATTTTATCAGGTAAGTTCTGCTTAATAACACTCTTAGGCATCCCGTCAAACTTACAGCTAGAGGGTTGTTGCGCTATAACAAACCCCTCATTTTCCTTAATGGCAGCACAACCCCTTGTTCCATCACTTCCGGTTCCTGAGAGAATAACCCCAACAGAGTTAGAGCCATATTGCTTGGCCATGGAAATAAAGAATTTATCTATAGGCAGCCTTGGCTGGATGTCAGGGTCTTGATCTGAAGGAATTAACTTTGTCCCCTTCATGGATAGATCTTTCTTGGGCGGAATCAGGTAAATGCAATTGGGTTTGATAGAAATAGTCTTGTCTACCCTAAATATTTTCATGTCGGTGTGACGAGCCAGGAGCTCATCCATTAAACTTCTAAAATCAGGAGAGAGGTGCTGCACAACAACAAAGGAAAGATTTGTATTCGATGGGCAGTGTTTAAAGAAACTCTCTAAGGCCTCTAAGCCTCCAGCAGAAGCTCCTATCCCTACAACATAGGGTCTGACATTGACTCTATTTTCTACCATGTATATCCTCAGCCTGAGTATGCAAAGAGTTTAAATATTAAGCCGGCTGCCTTAATATAGTAATAAATGTTTCGGAATTCAACTATGCTTAGTCCTTGTACCTATGTTTAGCGAATGTTACAAATTCTACAGTATTACTTATGGAATTAAAGTAGGACGATTATGGATAAGATAGAGTCTGAAGAATTTGAGGCTGATCACTACCAAATCTCAAAATACTACAACCCCAATACAAATGAAACGGCCCCCAATTATATTGTCGTCATTGGCTCTTCTGCTGGAGGAGTTGAGGCCCTCAGCAAACTCTTAGACACAATTCCTAAGAGCTCAGGCAATGCCTATATTTTAATTCAGCATATGTCTCCAGACTTTAAGACCATGCTACCGGAAATTCTTACCAGAAGGACTCCCCATACTATTTCAATCGCTGAAGATGGTGAGCTTATTCAAAGAGACTCCTTCTATCTAACTCCACCTGACAAACTAATGACTATTTTTCATGGACGCCTCATCCTTGAAAATAGATTAGAATCTCATACCCATAACTTCAACCCGATCGATTACTTTCTTCAGTCACTTTCAAAAGTGAATGGCCCCTCCTCTATAGCTATTATACTCTCCGGGACAGGAAGTGATGGCTCTAAGGGCATTCAAGAATTAAAGAAGAAGTCCGGTTATATCATTGTCCAATCCCCAGCTACGGCTAAATTTGATGGTATGCCAATCAATGCAATTGCAACAAAAGTCGTCAATGCCGTTGTTGATCTAGAGAATATTGCAAAGCAGCTCATTCACTACAGTGAAGAAGCTAAAGTTCCGGCTTCTCACCTGAATGAGCTCCAAGAAAGTAAGAAAGACCTCTCCCGTGAAAAGACTCTTATCTGCCTGCGAAACTCCTTCAATGTTGACTTCAGCTTCTACAAGGATGAGCTGATTGATAGAAGGATCCTAAGAAGAACAAAAATAGTAAATTGTAAGAATATAGATGAATACTATAATTACATCGTTGAAGATAAAGCAGAGCTTAGCAATCTCTATGATGACTTACTCCTCGGCGTAACATCTTTCAATAGGCACCCCAAATCATTGCTGCTCTTAAAAGAAACAATCTTTCCTCAAATCATAGAAAACCTCTGCTCTAAAGAGGCCATGAGAGTTTGGATTGTTGGCTGCTCAACTGGAGAAGAAGCTTATACCATCGCTTTCTTAATCAATGATTTTTTAAAAGAAACTAAGAGTGAACTCGACTTTAAAATATTCGCAACTGATATTGATGATAAATCACTGAAGATCGCAAGTCGGGCATTCTACCCAGAAGAGAAGAAGCTTGAACTACCAGAAGATTGGCAGAAGAAGTACTTTAGACTTGAGGATGGAAGAGCATTCATAAGCCCGCGCATCCGTGAAAGAGTTATTTTTGCAAACCACGATATCACTGAAGATGCACCCTTCCCTTCCATAGACCTTGTCGTTTGCAGAAACTTACTGATTTACTTGAAGTCTGTAATAAAGCACCAAGTTTATACTGCTTTTAAGTTTTCTTTGAAGAATAATGGCTTCCTCCATATTGGGCCAAGTGATTCTCTTCAAAAAGAGAGCCTTTCAGGGTGGAAAACAATTCACCCTTCAGCTAAACTCTATCAATGCACAGAAGTCAGTAAAACTTTTAATTTAAAACCCAGACCATTAATCAGCGCTCCTCCTCTATTAAAACAAAATGCTGATGGTCTGAGCCAAAAGAAAATCCAAGAGCTAGAAGAGAAGAATGCTCTTTATAATGAACTGGTCAATGATCACTCTCCGCCGACTGTCATTTTTAGTGAACAGAATGTTATCGAATACTATATTGGCAACGTAAAAGAATACCTCTCTCCCTTGACGGGGAAAGCCTCTCACAGATTAGAAGATGCCCTGCCCGGTGAGGTTTACGCGATTATTATGCGCCTAAAGAATCAAGTTATTTCAGGTGATTCATCCTGCGCTGAGTACTTCAGTGAATTTGGAGAAAATGAAGTTCAAAAGAAGGACTTAAGAATAGAGGTTGCCGGTCTTGATATAAATGATAAGAAATATTTTATTGCAAAGTTTATACTGCAAAAGACCTCAACAAACCCAAATCAAAGCACAAACGAAGCTGACCAAATTGAAGTTTCCGAACTTAGAGAAAAGTTAAAAGACACCAAGAAGCAGCTCCTCAGTACGCGAACTGAGATGGCCATTATTATTGGCCAATTAGAAGCATCTAACGAAGAGTTGAAAACTTCTAACGAAGAGCTCCAGTCAAGTGGAGAAGAGCTGCAAAGTGCCAATGAAGAACTCCAGGCCGTTAATGAGGAACTCTATACGGTAAATGCTGAGTGCCAAGCAAGAATCATGGAGCTCTCAGAAATGAGTAGTGACCTGCAAAATATTTATGATGCTTCTAATATTGGTACAATCTTTGTCGATAAGAATCTTAGAATTAGAAAGTTCAACTCTGTTTCACAGAAAATATTTAATCTTCTCCTCGACGATACGGGAAGACCCCTATCTCACTTTTCCTCATCAACGTCTTCAAAGATAGATATTGAGCAGAAAGTGAAGACGATATTAAAGAAAGTTACTGTCTTCCAATCTGAAATAAAAATGAAGAATGGTATCACTTACTTGATGAGAATTTCTCCCTACCGTACAGATAATTTAGACATCAAGGGTGCAATTCTTATCTTTATTGAAGTTACTTCTCTAAAGAAAGTTCAAACCCAGCTCCTTCAGACCCAGAGCGATTTGGACCTTATCGCTAAGGAGACCTCAGAGTTTGTCTTAAATATCGATTTAAAAGGAAAGATTAGCCAAGCTAATGACAGTTTCTGCCAGTTCTTTAATATCAGTCAAGACGCAATTAAAAGTGATAAGAAGAACTTTATTGATTACGTGTATGAAGATAGTAAGGATGATGTAAAGAAACTCTTTGAATCAATCAAAAATAGAACCGTTAGTTCAAAAGAATTTAAATGCTTTCATATGAACGCTGAAGGCGGAATAAGTGAAGCCAAGTGGCACTGGAATATTGGCTTCAATAAAAGTGGCAAAGTTAGCCAAGTAATCTGTATTGGGAAGATTTTTAACGGCCATTGATTAAACTTAAAGATGAGCTCTAGATGAATAAAGTTGAATAAAGATGAATAAAGTTGATCAGTTTAAAAAAGAGTGGGGCTTCATTCTAGAAGAAGCAAGAACCACTTTTGAAAGGGTATGTGGTGACATCCAAAGTGAGGAAGTCTACGAGCTCAATCACTGCATTAGTGAAATGGATGTCTACTGCCGTTCAATCTTAAATAACCACGGCCAGGCCCTAGAAGATAATAAAAACTTTAAGTACTCCACTCAGCTCATGAAAGACTTCTTTCATGAAGCCCCTATTGGCTACATTATTCTAGACTTCAATGGAGTTATTGAAGACGTCAATCTAGCTGCATCTAAATACTGGAAAATGAATTACAATAGAATGAAAGGCTTAGGCCTCTTTGGTTTAGTCGCAAGTGACTTTGTTGGCCCACTTTCAAAATCTATCGAATCAGCGAAAATCTCAGGCTTTAGAAAAACCGTAGAATTAAAGTGTGTCAGACCTGGTGGTGAAAATTTCTGGGGCCGATTTGATATTATCAAACCCCAAGATTACCTGGAAACAGAAGAAAGACTTCTGTGTTCTATTACAGACATCACAGTTGATAAAATCCTTGATGAGGCCATAAAGAAAACAGCTATTGGCCTATCTAACTCCGTAGAAGGCTCCTTCTTTTCTCAGCTCACAAAGTTTCTAACAAGTTATACTGGTGTCGATTATGCCATTATTTCAAAATACTCTAAGAGGCATTTTGAAACGATTTCAGTCTCTAAAAAGAATAGAGATATTGAGAATTTTTCTTATCTGGGCCATAAACTTAATCATGGTACAGACAAGAAAGATTATAGACTCAATACAAAAACTCATAAGGCCGATAGTTTAAACTCCTTCTTCGATACTCAAGACACCATTGGTGTCTTCCTCTTTGATAATGAAAGAAAGGTCATGGGAGAAATCATTCTTCTGTCTCATAGTAAGTTTGAGCAAAGACAACTCTTTTCAAGCATTCTTGAAATTGTAAATAATAGAGCTTCTGTTGAACTCTTGCGCTATAAGGCAAAGCAAGAGCTTGACAGATATAGAGACGAGCTAGAAAGCCTTATCAGAAAGAGAACTAAGGAACTAGAGCATAATAATCAAAAGCTGATCTTAGAAATTGAGAAGAGAAAGCAAATTGAAGAAGACCTCAGAGAAAAGACAACTCAAGCCAATGAAGCCAATATAATTAAAACATCTTTCCTCGCTAATATGAGTCACGAGATTCGAACACCAATGAATGGAATACTGGGGATTGCTTCTTTGATGGAGCAAGATTGCTCTAAAGAAAAGATTTATGAGTATATAAGAATTATAAAAGACTCAGGTCATTCACTACTGCATATTATAAATGATATTTTAGATATTAGTAAGTTAGAGTCAGGCAAAATAGAGCTAGAAAAGAAAGACTTCAACCTAAGATCTCTACTCAATGATATATGTAAAATTCATCAATCCAATATCATAGATAATAATAATGTCCTCTTATTTATTGAGTACCCCTCTAACCTTCCAGTGCACTTTAATTCAGACGTTGTCCGTATCCGCCAAGTTCTTGATAACCTTATCTCTAATGCCCTAAAGTTTACCAAGAAGGGCCACGTTATCATCAGAGTTGATTATAGTGAAAATACTGAACTCAAAATAGAGGTTGAAGACTCTGGCATAGGACTCACCCAAAAGCAGCAAGAAAGTATCTTTGAGAGATTCACCCAGGCAGATAGCTCAACGACAAGGGAGTTCGGCGGAACAGGATTAGGACTCTCCATCAGTAAGAAAATTACAGACCTACTAGAGGGAAGTATTACTTGCATGAGTAAGAAGCAAAAAGGCACGACCTTCTCTTTTAGCTTTCCAGTTCTAGCAAGCAGTGAAGAGCATTCATCCAAAGCGAAGAAATTAGAAGGTAAATTTCACTTGAATATTAAGAATTCAACTATAAAGAAGTCTATTAAGAAAATACTTCAATTAAGAGGCATGAAGAGTATCACTTTGAAAAACCTTGAACTAGAGAGTACACCTGATAAGGTATTGATCATTAATGATAATGATAATGTCATTGATCTCCCAAATACTATTAATTTATTCTTCTCTAATGTAGATGAATCCGTATTGGAAAATACCAAGCGATCGAGCTCTTCTAAAATTATTTCCAATTCTTATACAGTAAGTAACTTTATCAAAGAATTAGGCAGTGTAAACACCATTAGTTCACCAAGTTCGACTAAGAGATCGAAAAAGAGAGATAATAAAGACCTTAAAAATTTACGGATACTCCTTGCTGAAGATAATGAAATTAATAGAATTGTTGCAAGAGATTTTCTTCTTTCTTTATATGGAGTTCAAGTTGACCTTGCTGAAGACGGTAGGCAAGCTGTTCAGCTATGCAAGAAGCACGCATATGACATTATTTTTATGGATTGCTTGATGCCTATTATGGATGGATTTGAGGCAACCAAGGCCATTAAAGCATTCAAAGTGAAAAAGGCTCCCTTCATAATAGCGCTGACAGCAAATGCGATGAAAGGGGATAGGGAAAAATGTTTAGATCTTGGCTTTGATGAGTACCTAAGTAAACCGCTTCAAACTAATGCTCTAGAGAATATTCTAAACCGCTTCGTTCACTAAGCTCCTGCTAAAGAGACTTGAGGAACCTCAAGAGTTTTGAGGAATTTTGCGATTTCTTGCTTAGCTAAGTAAAACTCTTCCTTCACTTTCAACAAGAGATCCTTAACATAATCAACCTGAATGGCCGTAAGGGCATTATAAATATTTTCTAAGAGGTAAGAGAGTCTATTACAGCCAGATATAGTAAAGAGGCCTCTAAGCTTGTGAGTTATACATTCAAGTGACCATAAGTCTTCCACCATTAAAGAGCGTTCAGCTGCCTTTAAAAGAAGTCCTGCTCCTTCTATTACACGACTAAGCTCAGTTTCTTCATCATAGAATTCATAAGAATTTTCTATTTCAGATATATCAAAAATGCAAAGGCTCTTCATTCTCTCTACATCAAACCCTAAGGACTTACTTTCTTGATTTACTTTATTCACTTACATAGCCTCCTGCTAAGTTCACTCCACATCCTGTCGACATCTATAAGTTTAATCTCAAACAGAATTATTACAAGCACAAAAAATCTAACCTAAGCTGACTCAATGCTCCGTGTCTTGAACTATCTTCTCCAATAACCCTAAAGAGTCGGTATATGTCCTCTGTATATTCTCAAAGAGTTGGTCCATTTCATCATGACTAAAATTGGCGAATTTAGCGCTTTCCTGGATCTCAATAAAGTCTTCAGCTAACTTGGAAGCCCCTAGTGTTACAGAGCTCCCCGCTAACTTATGCGAGCAACGAATAATTTCTGGTGAGTCTGATGCACTAATCGCCTGTTCCAATTGCCCGAGTAAGTCTTCCGACTGACTCCGGTAAATATCAAGCAAGCGGCCTGCATAGTTCTTAGAATTGTTAGTTTTACCAATCTTAGCAAGATCGGTAAGCACTTGACTGTTGACCATAATAACTTCCGTGTTTAATTGATGGTGAGATTTAATTCTCCTTAGTAGGAAGAAGAATGTCAAAAAATATAATAAATAACTTCTTTTCGGAGTATTTTAGGCGATGTACCATCTTTTAAAGAAACGTTATGGAGTATACTGAAATATGTCTAAAATACCTAAAGATACCAATATAGCCATTCTCGAAGACGACACCGTCTGCAGTACTCGCCTGCAAATGAGTTTAGAACAACAAGGTTATAACTGC
>CALHBL010000048.1 GCA_937930825.1 uncultured Bacteriovoracaceae bacterium | reverse complement strand
TGCTTGATGAACATATCCTGCCTGCTTCAAATACTTTCTGCTACGGACAAGTCGAGAGCCGCTATGGGTCGGGACAATTTTATAAAGACTTAGTTGGTAAATATAAAGAAGATCATGAAAAAGTAACACTTTCTAAAATTAAAAATAAAGAAGGTATTCTCGATTCTATCAAGGACTTTCTAGGGAAGGGTAAATGAGCACAAGAACCAAGCCAATCACTGGGGAATTATTAAGATTAAAAGACGAAATCCATCAATATGCCCTAGACTATGGCCTTGATTTTCATCCCGTTGTTTTTGAAGTTTGTGATTACGATACTATAAATATTGTCGCCGCCCAGGGAGGATTTCCCAGTCGCTACCCCCATTGGCGCTTTGGCATGGAGTATGATCAGCTATCAAAGTCCTATGCCTACGGATTACAGAAAATCTACGAAATGGTTATCAACACTAATCCTTGTTATGCCTACCTCCTCAATGCGAATCATCTTGTTGATCAGAAAATAGTAATGGCCCACGTCTATGGGCATGCAGACTTCTTTAAGAATAACCTTTGGTTCGCCTCGACAGATCGTTCAATGATGGATGTCATGGCCAATCATGGCACAAAAATACGCCGCTACATGGAAAAGTATGGGCAAGATCGAGTAGAGGAATTTGTTGATAGAGTCCTCTCCCTTGAAAACTTACTCGATGTAAATATTCTCTTTGAAACTCCTGAAGTGAGAAGATCACGGCAAGGAAAGGAGAGTGAGTTTAAGAGTCAATTCTTCCATGATGATGAAGATGATGGGCGCTCAGACCAACTGAAGAGTTTCATGCGCTCAAAGCTCTTTAACCCCGCTGTTGAAGGGCCAGCTGTTGAGCTTGAAGAAGCTCCCAATAGAAAGAAGCCCAGCTATATTTCACCACGAGATATAATGATGTACCTGATTGAACATGCTCCTCTGCAAGAATGGCAGGCGGATATTCTTGGGATTTTAAGAGAGGAAGCTTACTACTTTCTTCCCCAGCGGATGACAAAGATTATGAATGAAGGGTGGGCCAGTTATTGGCACTCGACAATTATGACCAAGAAGGCCTTAAAGTCCTCAGAGATTATAGAATTCGCTGATAAGCACGCGGGTGTCATGGCCATGAGTCGCCAACAGATCAACCCTTATAAAATAGGAATAGAACTTTTTAGAGATATCGAATACCGCTGGGATACCGGCCGATTTGGTAAAGAGTATAGCGAATGCACCAATATGGAGACCCGAGAAAACTGGGATCGTCCAACGGGTAAGGGCCGTGAAAAAATATTTGAAATAAGAAAGACTCATAACGATATTACTTTTATTGATGAATTCTTTACACGGGACTTCTGTGAGCGCATGCAGCTCTTCACCTACAAGCATAATCCAAGGACAGGGCGCTTTGAAGTTGATAACAGAGACTTTGAGTCTATTAAGTCAAAGCTTCTGACAAGCCTGACTAATTTTGGACAGCCGATCATTGAAGTGGAGTCTGGGAATTTTGGGAACCGAGGGGAGCTTCATCTTATTCACGAGCATCAAGGTGTTGATCTCGACTTGAATTTTGCCACCCAGACGTTAAGTAATATTGCCGCTATTTGGGGGCGACCAGTTAATTTAACGACTATCCAAGAGGGCAAAGAAAACACTTATGTCCATGATGGTAAAGAAATGAAACCACTCAAGTAATACGGGCAAGTCGTATTTTGTTTGACCGCTTTTCCGCCTTTTGGGACAATAAAGCTCACTCATTAACCTTTATATGGTCACCTTATCTATGCTTAAAATTAGTATTCGATTGCTACTGCTTACCTCACTTCTTTCTACCTCAATAATTGCTGCCCCTAAAAAGCCAGTCGCTACTGTGACTAAACTTAGAGGAAGAGTTACTCAACTTGCTCCAGGAGAAAAACTAGCAAGGGTTTTAAAAGTAGGGCAGCAAGTAAGAGAAGATACTTCGATCGTTACTAAGAAGGACTCTTTTGCAAAAGTTGAATTCAAAGATGGCTCAATATTATTTATAGGCCCAAAATCTAAAGCAGTTGTTGTCAGAATGGATAGGCAAGGCAATGGAATAGTCGGTCTTCTCAAAGGAAAGATACGTTCCAAGATTAATTCTAAACTTAAGAAGAAATTCTATATTCAAACAAGAAATGCCGCCATTGGCGTTCGAGGAACTGAGTTTGAAACTGTCTATAATCCTGAAAATAATATTACTTCTCTGATTACCTACAAAGGTAAGGTGGCCATGGCCACTCTTGAGGGGGAGGATCTGCAAAAAAATGTTGAAAGGACTTTTGATAATAAAATCGTTGTCAATGAAAAGCACGGATTGATGAAGAATCCCAAAGAGTTGATAGAGAACTCTTTAGAGGGTCCCCATACAGTGATTGTTAAAAGTGGGCAGCTTTCCCAAACTGTCGATAAGTTTAATGTCGTCAGTCAGCCTATTCAGATTTCACCAATTCAAGTGAATGCCATCTATAAGAATAGTGAGTATAGAATGGCCAAGAGGAATGGCAAGAAGTTAAGCCTTGAGCTTGATGATTATAATGTGGAGAATCAACAAATAAAATCTTCAGCTCAAAAAGTTTCCACAGAAGGAGTTATTGATTCAAAGAATAAAATTTTTGCAGCAAAGGCCGGAGGCCTCTTTGACTTGGAGACAGGGCTCTATATTCCTCCCAAGAATGAGGCCCTCTTTGATCAGAAAAATCAAGTCTTTGCCGCTCAGGGGATTGGTCTTGTTGATTCAGCAACGGGCTCCTATAGAGCGCCGTTGGGTCTAGTCCTGGACCCTAGAGAAGGCTTTAAAGAGAGAGGTTTTAAGAAGAATGCTCCTCAAGAATTAGTAGCAAGGGTGAGAAATAATAGAGAGGATTTAAATGCGAATCTGGCCATGGGCCATCTGATTCGTACTGAAGATGGGCCAGAAGAAAGAGTGGCCTTTAAAGAACCAAGCGCAAAAGAACTTATTTCCAAAAATACTTTAAGCTTGGCTTTTATAACATTTAATCAGGATATAGATCACTCTCAGGACACTTACTTAGGTGGAGACCGTCAATTTGATTCAGAAGGGGCCAAAGGAGTTAGGCTCTCTCTTGCCTATGCCTCTACTGGAAGATGGCAACCGACAAGTTCTTTTACGATGAAGAAAGTTCCTATTCCTGCAGGTCAAAGGGGTGCAATAACTCAAAGTGGTGAAGACCTTGTTGAACTTGCAATAGGGATGCGCTACTTACTTAATCCACGTTGGACTCTTCTCTCTCGAATTTCACTTAGTCAAGACTACATCCTTCATCATACTAGTGATACCAGTGGAACGAGCTCTTCTTTTATTAGAGTCACCACTCCAAAAATTGACTTTGGTTTAACCGGAGTCCTCTATCGTTCGGGCCATTATTCACTAGAGACAGGAGTAATTATGGGAACGAATCTTCCTAAGGAGACCGGAGATCATAAGCTTAGCATGGGTCATCATGCTGATCTTGATCTTTCAGGACGGTATTGGTTTAACCAAAAGTTCTTCTTAAGAGGAGGACTTAATTACTCTTATCAAAGTAATACTTCAGAAGGAAATACAGAGGTGTATACAAGTAAAGTAAAGAGGAGCGGTCTTGGTGCATTTTTAATCTTAGGGAGTAACTTTTAATTCCACTTCATTACTATCAAGTTCTTCAATATCATCTTGATCAATAATAATACTCTCTTTAAAAGGTGTTAAGACCACAGGTTTTTTTAGAGACTCAATATCAAAGTCTTCAATTTCAACTGTAGGCTCATCTCTATCCATAGTTTGCCCTAGGTTCTCCCAATGCATGGCCTGTAAACTAAGATAGCAGTTTAGACCATCACCGAGCTTACAAGCCTTTCCACTCATGAGCTTGAATCTATCATTCTTACCTTCTCTTAAGGCGACATAGGAGTCCATAAGGTTTAACTCAAACGGTACCTTATTGATGAAGAGATCCTCTAAAATATTGAGAAGGGCCCTTGATCTTTTAAAGTCACTCTTTCTAATATTAAGAGCTGCTTCAAGCGCCATCTTCTTTCTCTCATCTATTCCCGTATCAACAACTCTTCTGAGCATGCTAATACCGTCATCCCACTGACCCAAGAGATAGGCGAGAGGGATTCCTCTTTCAAGGGCATTTGCAGAATTTCCCTTCTTTTGTAAGGCCAGCTTAAAATGACCAAAGGCCAGCTCATACTTCTTCTCGATTAGATTCACTGTGCCTCTAATATTATCAGCATTGGGAGATTCAATATCTTCAATGAACTCAAGAGCCTTTTCTATCTGTCCATTTCTAAAATAGGCAAAGCCTATAAGCTCTCTAATACCTTTTGAATTGTAGGCACTAGAGGGGAGTTTGGGAATGTAACGAATGATAACATCTTCTCGATTAAGAAAGAGCGCAAGCTTCATCCAAGTCTTAGTATAGTTACTGTCATTAATCGCATTTTTAAGCTGATCTATTAAATTTCCCTTGAGAAGTTGAGGATTTTTCTCTTTGATACTCTTCATTTGGAGCAGCCAAAATTGATCATTGCTACTCTCTTTAAAAGTAACACTTCTACAATTAGCAACTTCATCTTGAAAGAGCTTCAACTTATTAAGGGCCAGTAAGTTAATAACACGCAGGAGGCAAACCTCTCTATAAGCGATATTACTTGAGAAGCTATTGGAGGAAAGGAGATTATAAGACTCTAAGTACTTGCCTTCAATAAACAAGAGAGTTGCTTTATAACGATCCTTAATAACCCCTAGCTTGGACCTCTTAGAGTCCACTTTTCTTAAGAAGAAGTGTGCTAGGTCTAGGTCACCATTGATCATGGCCCGTTTAACTTGTCTTAAGGCAAATATATCCTTAGTTTTCTTAGTGAGTACTTGTTGTTGAGTGAAGGACTCTATCTCCTCTTCATTGTAGTATGACCAATCTTTAGTAAAGCTTCCTCTTTGGTCAATAGCTAAGACAGAGGTCAGCTTAATAAAGCTGATGATTACGATCAGGAAATATTTTCCAATTATAGAAGATCTTATTGTCATGGTAACCGAATCGGTTGAAATCCCGATAGGTTAACTAAAGATGGATATGATGATGAAAATAAATGGTTTTAGGAAATTGTTACCGGCTCTACTTCTTAGTTTGATTTCTATGAAGGTATTCCCTTTGGTTCCTTTAGAGAGCTTGCTGCTGGGAAATTTTGAAGAAGACTATATTGCTGACGTTTCAGATCCCCTTCAGTATATCTTCAAAGATTCTGAAAGAAAGAATGCATTAGCTGACTCAGGTCAATACTACTTTAAGCCAGGCATGAGAGACCTTGGTCTCTACCGCGGCTTTCTTGAAGAAGGGCAGAATCTTAATGGCATTTGCCGTGGACCTTCTAAGATAAGTTACCCCTCCGTAAGTGAGCGTATTAAAGCTAAGAGAGTCTACTTGGCGGCACTTCAATATATAGGGCTAGATGTTGTAACAAACTATCTCCCTCTCTACGCAAAGTATTTTGAATTTGAAAGTGATGAGTATGAGAACCTTGTGGATGGCCTGATTGGAAATAGCTGTTCTCAAAATATCTCGGTTATTTCTTTGAAAACCCTAAAACAGAATATGATGGTAAAGTTTAAAACCGAAAGCACTCTTAAGCTGCCTTCAGTGGCCGGAAATCCTCGCTTTCCTCAATCTCTAACTAAGGTTGAGGGCTCTCGAAATGCTAACAAAAGAGCTTTCTCCGTTAGCCTTGATCTCTTTAAGAGTTTTTGCTCTTGGGGTAATAGTACAGAAAACTACCGCTTATTAGTTCCTCTATTAAGAAGCCCTGTTGTTGGTGCTATGATTATTAGAGAGCTCTCTGGTCAAGGGCTCGACTATGACCTGATTGGCGATAAAGTTTTGAGGGTTGAGGATAAAGCAACAAATAGATTTGCTTGTGATAGCCTTATTTGTAGGAAGGTTAATAAAGAAACTTTTATCAAAAAATTTCCTCGATCAATCGGTAGTTCAGGTGTTGCTAAAGATCTTGAAAGACTCTACTGCTCAGAATTTCGAGATGCAGATTATCAGACGAAATTCCAAGTTCCCCAATTGAAGAAAACTATTAAAGAGATAACCTTTGATGAACAAAACCACCTCGTTGGTCAATTCTTCTCTTTAGTAACAGGAGTTCCTGATTTTATTCTCTTGAGTTCCAAGTATTCTACTTTGCAAGATACTTTTAGAAGCAGCGTGGATAAGTCATGGGATAATTGGGCAGGGGCACAGAATGAAAAGTATATTAATGCCTTAGGTTATGAAGAAAGCCTAACCATAGAAGCAGTCGACCCTAAGTTCTACTTCAATCGCTACTTTCCAAGATTTTCTGTAGAGCTCGATATTAATCTAGGTGAATTTGATCGGGTGAACTCTCGCTTAGGAAAGCTAAAGACCACCATAGAGCTTAAGTTTTCTAAGAAGTTCCTTAGCTGGGCCAGAGACTCCTGGAAACTCTTAGACCCTAGTGTTGATAAGCAGAAAGTAGCAAGGATAAAGCTTCCCTTTAAAAAAATGGTCGAAGATCAGTTTAAAGAGCAGCTTGAGAAGTTTCCTACGCTACCTCTAAAGAAGAAAGTTGTGGGCGTTGTGATTAGGCAGTTAATAGACAACCTTATTACTTATGAAGGTGACTTCTTTCATAAAGATATGAAGAAAATAATAGAAGTACCCATTCACTTAAACTTTGCTCCCTTTGCTCTGAAGCATTTACGTTACCGTTATGAGATTGAAAAAAATGAAGGGAGAGTTCAAAGTGAACTTCAGCGCTTGCGCTCTTTAAGGTTCTAGTATTCCAACCACTAGTACATCTGACTACCAAGAAGAGATTAACTATGGTAAGCTCCGCCATAAGTTATGGTAAAATCAAAGAAAATTAAAAAGAACAACAGTAGTGAAACCTCCTCTGAGGAGACAGGTCTCGTCGAGTCAACGGTCCTTCCTGCAGCTCTAAAAGTTGAGAAGATTAAAGACGAGAAGCTCGAAGAAGATATTCTCACCAAGGCCTTGGTCCCTGTTTCCTCTGATATAGCAAAAGAGGCAAAGGGAAAGAGTGGTGACCCCCTTACCCAATATATTAAAGAAATTAGCAGGTACCCTCTCTTGTCCATTGAGCAAGAGAAGGCCTTAACAAAAGCTCTAGTTGAGACCGGAGATGTCGAGGTTGCAAAGAAGCTAGTCGTGGCCAATTTACGCCTAGTTGTTAAAATTGCTATGGAATATAAAACGGCTTGGCAAAATACGATGGATCTTATTCAAGAGGGTAATATAGGCTTAATGAAGGCCGTCTCTAAGTATAACCCAGAGAAGGGGGCAAAGCTTTCTTACTACTCCAGCTGGTGGATTCGCTCCTATGTTTTGAAGTTTATCTTAGATAATTTTCGACTCGTTAAAATTGGCACCACTAATGATCAAAAGAAACTCTTCTTTAATCTCATGAAGGAGAAGTCACGCTTGGAGGCCCAGGGAATTGTGCCTGATGCTAAGACTATCTCTGATAACCTAGGGGTGAGTGAAAAAGCAGTTGTGATCATGGATAAGAGACTGGACCCCAAGAGTGGTGGGGAAGTCAGTATTGACACTCCTGTTGGTGACGGCAACTCTGGAACAATAGGTCAATTCCTTGAGGATAGCTCCTCCGGGCCCGAAGATCTTGTGAGTGACTTGCAGTCACTAGAGATTTTGCAGGAACACTTAGTTGAGTTTATTGGAAATCTTAAAGATAGAGATCAGGATATATTTAAAAAACGACTCCTCAGCGAGGTTCCTCCTAGTTTGCAAGCAATTGCCGATGACTATGGGATTAGTAGAGAGCGCGTGCGTCAAATTGAAGAGAGGCTCATGAAGAATTTAAAAGTTTACATGAGTGACTATATTCGGTAAGGTGCCGAAAATACAAATAGCGCCCTGCGTGTGGTTAATGAATGATCATTTGCTGCTGTATGGGTAAGTGGAGGAAGAATGATTTCAGTAGAAGTAAAAGCAGGTTTAGTAAAGTCTTTCGGTGAGAAGTACGGAAAAGGTCCAAAGGATAGTGGTTGTACTGCTGTTCAGGTTGCGATCCTTACAGAGAGAATTAATAGTCTTAAAACTCACTTTGTAGCTAATAAGCACGATTATCATTCAAATCGTGGTCTTTTAAAGATGATTGGTCAAAGACGCTCTCTTCTTAAGTATCTTCGTGCTAGTGGTGAAGAGAATTACAAGGGTGTTATTAAAGATTTAGGTCTAAGAAAATAAGTAGTATTTCTAATAAATTAAAATATAAGAAAAGAGAGAGGCGAAAGCCTCTTTTTTTTTTGAAAAAAACTCTCTTTAAATTAAATCACATGTTTTCAAGCACCTGTACTCAGGTGTATAATAGCGCCATCGTGAAGCCTCTGAAGTAATTCTTCTAAATTTAGGGGATATTTGATGGGTTTGATAAAGTCCATGAAATATTCTTTGAATTTAGGCCTTCTTCGGGCGCTTCTCAAAACTATTTAAGGTGAACACTCATTTATTTAAAGTCGAGAGTTCATTTCAATTATCCCAAAGGTTTGGGAGAGGAGTTCTTAAATGAACGAAAATAAGAAAGTATGGTCACTCAATTACGGTGGCAAAGAAGTATCGATTGAGACCAACCGTCTTGCTAAGCAAGCTGATGGTTCAGTTCTTGTAACATGCGGAGGAACTCAAGTTCTTGTAACTGTTTGTTCGGCAAGAAAAGTAAAAGATGGGCAGGATTTCTTTCCTCTCATGGTGGAGTATACTGAAAAATTCTATGCCGCAGGTAAATTCCTCGGTGGCTTTAGAAAGAGAGAAGGCAGACCAACGGATCAAGAAGCCCTTAATGCTCGTTTGATTGATAGACCATTAAGACCTCTATTTCCTTCGGGCTATATGTTTGAAACGATTGTTTCTTGTACGACTCTTTCCTATTCTCCAGATGGAGATCCTGAAGTTCTTGCAGGTCTTGGTGCTTCAGCGGCCTTAACTATTTCTGATATTCCTTTTGCGGGCCCTATTGGTACCTGTAAAGTTGGGCGTATCGATGGCAAATTTATTCTTAACCCCAATCATGACCAGTGGGAAGAGTCAGACATGGAAATTTCTGTAGCGGCTTCTTCTGACGCTATTCTTATGGTTGAAGGTGAAGCCAATATTGTTCCAGAAGCTGAAGTTCTAGAAGCAATCTGGTTTGCTCATGACAATATTAAAGATTACGTAAAGCTTCTTGAGCAAGTAAGAAGTGAAGTTGGGAAGCCAAAGAGAGAGTTCATCTCAGCGGCCGCTAACGAAACAATGGTTAATAAAATCACAAGTGATTATGCAAGTGATGCGCGCGCAGCGATTTCAATTGTTGATAAGTTAGAGCGTCAACACGCTGTTAAGGCCATTGAAGAAACTGCAAAGACAGCTATGGCCGCTGATCCAGCTGCTTTTGGTCTTAGTGATTCAGACTCCTTTGGTAAAGAAGCCTATAAGGGAGTAGATGAACTTCTCTATAATATGATGAGGGCCGACATTCTTGATGAAGAAAAGAGAATCGGTGGACGTCCGCTTACTAAAGTTCGTCAAATTGAAACAGAAGCCGGTGTTCTTAAAGTTCCTCACGGATCTTCACTCTTCACTAGAGGTGAAACTCAAGTGATGGCCGCTGTAACAATCGGTGGAAAGAGTGGTGAGCAAATGAGTGACCGTATTGTTGGTCTTAACTACGATAAATTCTACCTTCATTACAACTTTCCTCCCTTCTCTGTTGGTGAAGCACGAGGAGTAAGAGGAGTCGGAAGACGTGAACTTGGTCACGGAAATCTTGCTGAGCGTGGGGTTAAGCCCGTTCTTCCAGCTGAATTTCCTTATACAACGAGAGTTGTTTGTGAAGTTCTAGAGTCTAACGGTTCTTCTTCAATGGGATCAGTTTGTTCCGCTTCTATGGCACTTATGGATGCTGGTATCGATCTTAAAGCTCCTGTGGCAGGAATTGCTATGGGCCTTATATCGGAAGGAGATCGTTTTAAGATTCTAACTGATATTCTTGGTGATGAA
>CALHBL010000047.1 GCA_937930825.1 uncultured Bacteriovoracaceae bacterium | reverse complement strand
AGAACAGCTTGAAGAAGGAGAGAGGAAGAAGTTTCGCTCCGGCGCCAGTGACTTCTTTGTTGTTAATATCAGGGAGCAAAATACTGCTGATGCGAAAGAGAAGCGTATTAGTGCTCTATTTGATTATCAAGAAACTCTTGCTAAGTTTAGAGAGGTTCTTATGGATTATAAGCTCTAGCTTACTTAGTAGCGGTGAATAAGGTGGTAACCAAACTGGGTCTTTATTGGCCCTGATGTTTGTCCCACTTCAAGCTCTAAAGTCGCATCTTCAAAAGGCTTAACCATCATTCCCTTACTGAATTCCCCTAGATCACCACCATCTTTACCAGAGGGGCATTGTGAAAAATCAGCGGCAAGCTCTTCAAAGGATTTCCCTTCTTCGATTTTCTTAATAAGGTCTTCAGCTTCGAATTGATTCTCTACTAGAATGTGCTTAGCTCTTAGTTTGCTCATGGTATTTCCTTTGATTATTGAACGACAAAACGAGAGAAGAGAATTTCTTTAATGAGGCTCTTTCCAAAGAAGTCATTGAGTCGATTCTTAATTCTCTCTTCAAGCAGTACTTTTCCCGCAACTGTGTTGAGGTCATCAGGTTGCATATTACTTGTGATATCAATGATTGCATCTTTAATAAAGGAAATTTGTTCCTTAAAAGTTTCGTTATACTCAGTCTTAAAAGGGACTAAGAACATTTGAATATCTAGGAATCTTAAGCGAGAGGTTTGGGCATTAAGATTGATGATCATTTTATCGATCTTAAAGTTCTCAACAATAACAGCTTGCTGAGAGTCCGCTATAAGTGCTTCCTTTTGTCTCTTATCTGAAGGCAGAGGTCTCTTGTAGAGCATCTCAGAGTAGACAAAAATACCAAGGGCCCCTGCTGTTGCTAGTGAGGCCAGTGATAAGAGTACTGTGTCAAAAGTTTTATTTCCTGTCATATCAATATCATACCGTCAAACGAAGAGATTTTGCAGTAGGAATATTAAAATTATGCTCACCCAGTAGGAAAAACCTCTTAAGGCCTCTCCCACTTAGCTTTGGGTGTACTAGAGGATATTGAAATCAACTTGAAGTTTTACCATTCTGGCATCATTTAATTGAACAAATTGCTCATCTGGATAGTTAGGAGGTCTATTGCCAAAGAAGAAGGCCCTTGTTTCTCTTCTCTTATCGAAAATATTATCAACTGAAAATGAGACCTTACCGCGCTCAAAGCTATAGGCCAAAGAGAGGTCTAAGCTTTGAAAGGACTTTGCCTTTTGATCATGGGAATTTCCAAAGTAGAAGTTATCTTGGACAAAGTAGCTGGCCTTAAGATTTAACCCACGAGCGAGGCGAACTTCCGGTGAGACGGTAAAGCTAAATTCTGGGGCGTAAGCAAACTCTCTGTCTTTTAGGTTGCGATCTCCACGGATGTAGTCACCAAAGCTTGTGTTTAGGGTTGATCCCGTCAATGTTAGTTTATAAGTGGGAGAGAATGTTAGGGTACTACTATGCTCAAGACCAATGCTTCGTCCACTTGTGGCATTGTCTGTATAGAAAGTGTAGGAGCTTGGGTCACCTGGATCATCTTGAAAAGATGTCTTGACTTGGACATCTTCTCTAAACATGACAAAGAGAGATGTATTAGATTCAAAGGTATCACTCTTCTTATACTGGTGCCCTAATTCGATTGAGTAGAGCGACTCGTCTTGAAACTCTTTTCTATCAGCTGTTACATCTGAAGATGTATTGACCCCACCAGCTTTATAGCCTCTTGAAATTTTTAAGTAGGCGCTTTGATCTGGGGAGAAGTTTGTCTTAACCCCTATCTCACCACCAACTTGAATATCATCTGGTTCAAAGCGGTTGTCTCTATTATCGTAGTATAGAGACTTGAAAGATTCTAGGCGAACCCCGGAAAAAACTGAAAGCTTTGGGGTTAAGTCATATTCACCATGAATAAAGGTAGCAATACTCTGTCTTTTAAAAAGTCCTCTATTTCCCTTTCCGGCCCTCTGGGTATCTCCCTTGAAAGGAGTTTCGCTAAAGTCTTCTTGATAGTGCTTAAAGTAAAGACCTGTCGTTAAGAGAAAATTAGTAAATTGAAAATCGGCCCCCTGCTCAAGGGAGAAGGTTTTTATTCTCTTATTAAAGCTATTTCTATAGTCATAGTCTTTGTTATAGTTTGGGGTGGCATTCCATTCGGGATTATTTCCCCAGTCTTCATCGTAAGAGTAGAGGGTTGTTGTCTTATGACCTGAGAGAATTGTTCTATAGAAAACTGAACCTTGGTCAGATTCAAACTTAACAGAAGCGCCGTTAGTATGCTGCCTATCTCTTCCCGGTTTATCACTTCTTGTCGTGAAATCATTATCAAAGTTGAAAACATCATAGCCGTTATCAAAGTTAAATGAGTGAAGATTGAGGGTTAATTTGGAATTAGCAAAGTTGTATATATACTTTAAGCGAATTGTTTCTTCATCAAGATTAGAAGTATCCTCTCTTCCGAGGTAGGTATTCTCATAGAGGCCATCGCTTGTGTACTTTTGTCCCGTAATAGATATCTCATGTTGACCAAATTTAGTCCCGCCTAAGATTGCTGTATTAGCGCTATTGAAGCTTGCTTGGGACACTGACATTCTCATTCCCTGTGCACTTTCTCCACTGATACCTTGAGCATAAATAACGCCTGCAAGGGCCGCTGGCCCT
>CALHBL010000046.1 GCA_937930825.1 uncultured Bacteriovoracaceae bacterium | reverse complement strand
CAGTGGCGCGACAGAGGCGATCATGATCAGCGCCTTAGCACTCCTTGGTCCTGAAGATGAAGTTATCGTCTTTGAACCATTCTATGACTCATACCCTGCGGTAGTAGCACTGGCCCAAGCGAAAATTAAATGTGTCACCTTGAAAGGACCCAGCTTTACTTGGGACTCCCAGGAATTAGAACAGGCTTTTAGTGACAAGACTAAGCTTGTCTTCTTTAACAATCCCCAAAATCCAAGTGGCAGAGTTTTCACTTATGTGGAATGCCAAGAGCTGGCCCTTCTTTGCCAAAAGCATGATAGCTATCTCTTTAGTGATGAAGTTTATGAATACCTCACTTTTGAAGACCACCACCATATTCCCATGGCAACCCTACCAGGGATGTTTGAACGAACGATCACTTGTTCTTCTGGTGGAAAGACTTTCGGCCATACTGGCTTCAAGGTGGGCTGGGCCATGGCCTGTGAAGAAGTGACTCACTCCCTTCGTATGGTTCATCAATTCAATGTTTTCAGCGTTAATGGAAATGCTCAATATGCCATGGCAGTAGGACTCAAGAACCTCGATCACTATCTCCCTACTTTTAGAATCGATTATAATAAGAAGCGATTAAATTTAAGGGCAAGTCTAGAGGCAGCGGGACTTGACCCTCTGCCAACAGAAGGGACTTATTTCACAATGATCCCCTTGCCGGAAATGGCCAAGCAAGCACAAATGAATGACGTTGATTTTTGTCAATACCTCATCGAAAGTGTTGGTATTGCCACCATTCCCCCTTCTGGCTTCTATCAGAAAAGCAGCGATGGAGAGAATTACCTTCGCTTCTGCTTTGCTAAGAGTGATAAAACACTTAAGCAGGCCGACTTGGCCTTAAAGAACTCTAGTTTGAGTTAGAGAGAATTCAATAGCATTATGTCTTTGGCCTTCATTTCAAAACTCTCTATTCCATTTGTTATAATAGAGGTTTTATAACCTTCTTTAAGAGAATTTAATAAATCTGGAGAGCTGGGTAAGAGAGTTCCTAAATCACCATAGGGATTAGAGAAGTTGAAAGGATGATTGTGAATACTTTGAAATAGTCCCCATCCCATGGATAAGTCCCTCTTGATTGCTCTATCAAATATTTTACAAGAGGCCCCCACAAAGTCTAACTTCTCACTATTAAAATAAACCTTTAATTGGCCTCTCGAACGCAGAACTACCGCGCAGAATTCAGAGGGCATCTTATCTAATGGAAAGCGAATATGATGGATTCGGTGTAGAGATAATTCTAAGCAATTTATTGGCCTCAGCTGATCTCTCATTAACTCGAGGATGTTGCCAATTGTCTTACTCGCCTGCTCTTTTTCACTTGCTGACACCCAACTGGCATTTTCATATAAACTGGCATGTTTTTCTATCAGAGCAATTTGGTTGTATACGGGAATACCAAAGTTCACGCCAACGCGAGCGAACTTATCATGAACCCAGCTCCGATAAGTGGAATCTTCCCATTCTAAGTAACGAGGTCTTTGAGATAGAGAATGAGAATTTTTAAGTTCAAGAGAAAAGGCATATTGTTTAGAAGATTTTTCAATAGTATGAGCACGAGATAAATCTAGGTAGCACTCAGTTGCTCCTATTGAAAGAGGAGAAACTAATACTAACGACAAGAGGAAAATTAGAAAATTATATGAACGTAAAGATATCTCCATTTAAAAAACCTCTGGTGTCATCATTGGAGTTCCACTTATCCAGTCACTATTGTCTATAGGCATTGATAATTCTTCTTCTTTAAAAAGGCCATCTTCATTTAATACTTTAACAAGGCTTCCGTCCCCTTTAATGGCAAAATGCTCAGTTCCAAGACTAACCAAATGCAAAGTATCAATAAGGGAAGAATCCATTCTCATTGTAGGCTTACCTACTTTAACAGTCTTTGATTTCTTGCTCTTGCATTCGAAAGGGAAGAGGTCTCCACTGTTAGAAAGAAGGAATGACTCGGATTCATAGAAACTGCCCTGCTTGGGTAGAGTCACGATGCTATTCATCGCAGCGATACGATCAAGATCCTTTACTCCTAAATCTTCAGACTTTTTATCACAATAAGTCGCAAGAGAATTACCCTTTAGAATTCCGGCCGTTCCCTTAAAAGAAGTACTTTTAACCTCATTCTTCTGCCCTATTGAGAGGGAATTATAATATTCTGCAAATAGGCCTATTCCACTTACTTTAGCCCTCAGACTATTATCCATGCGGTAAGCATCTAGGGTCGTATCAGTTGGAAAAACCGTTAGATTTCGCCCACGATTACTACTGTGGAGAACAGCAGGAGCTGCAAGAGTTTTTACCAATTTGGTACTTTCACCAATAATCCATTGGTAAACTTCACCAACTGAATTACTAAGAAGCATTGAAAGATTCACCTTTACCTTGGGAACTGTATTAAATCTATTAAAGGCCATATAAGTGGCCTCTGCTTCAATGAGGGCTTTTTCTTGGGCAGGAATATCTTGAGATCTTGCCAGACTCACTAGAACTTGAACACTAACAGCGTAAGACCCACCATCAGTTATTCGATCATCGCAGGAATATCTTGCGCCACTATTTATCCCACGCTTGCAATTTACATGAGGATGGTCATCAAAGTGCCGCCTCTCATGCATGAGAACTGATACTCTCCTAGAGTTCGTAACGTTAAAGAAAGGTTTACAGAGATTGATTTTTCCTGAACCAAAAAACCGCCTCATATACGTTAAGGCGCGAAAACTGGACACATAAGCAATCACATTTGGGGCGCAGTCATCTTGGATTACAAATTCATTATCGTCCTTTGTAAAATAGGACCACCAATCTTTTTCAGTAATCGCTTCATGGGTAAAAGCATCCTGAGGATCTACTTTAGCTGCACTAGAAGATGCTTTTTTTAAAGTCACAAGGGCATGAGCTATTTTATACCACTGCTCACCAAGATCCCTTTCACAGTATTCTGCTTTACCAGAGAGGAATTCTTCAAATTGATCAAAGTCTTCAGAGAGTTCCTTGAGCTCTACTTCCTTTAAGCAAGAAGAGCTAGCATAGAGATTGCTAACAGGGAGTATCGCCAATATAAGTAAGTACCTAAATAGTTTCATCTACTCCCCGAGAGTTCTTTTCAGTTTATTTGGTATTAGCGCACTACACTATAACAAGATGACCTTACCTCACTTTCTTTTGAAATCTTTACATCTTTTAATAGGCACAGGGACGTCGGTGGCGACTTTAGCTGCTTTAAACCCTATACAGACCCTATTTATTCTAAAAAAAAGCTAGACTGAATTAGATAAAATTCTAACTCTGAGCTATTCTCAGTTATGACTAAAAAACAAGAAACCCATGCACCCAATAAGAGATCAGAAGACAAGGCCAAAGAGATCAATGTCGAGGAAATTGACCTTGAACGAATGAAAACCCTCGTTTCCGAGGCTCCAGGCTCAAGTGACTATGCTGTCGAAAGAGGGGGCGTTGCCTTTGCACCCACGAAGGCCGGGGCCATAAGGAGCCGCGCCTTTAAAGTCATGGATGAACAGATTGGCATGCAGATGAGTAATATTGTCGAGCAAATTCAAGTTCTGGCCCGCCAAGCAGAAGACCTAAAACTCAGAAGAGTTATCAGTGAAGAAATCTACTGCTCTAATATGAAGTTTGATCCCTTGGTTGGAGATACTTATTTTCTCTATAAGACCCCCAAGGGTAATATCCTCAGTATACTCTCACCAGATGAATTTGGTACTAAGAAGTTGGCCGAGAAAGGCTTCACCTTCGAGGCCAAGGTAAAGCTGCTTGCAGATTGTACTTGGGAAATTCTTCAAAAGGCCGAAAATGCCTTTGATGGAAAAGCATAAAAAAACCTCTCTATAAAAGAGAGACTTATCATTATGGTAAAATTATTTGCAGTTATTTTTTCTGAAGATCAATATAAGCTTCGACATTCTCTTCTAAAATACCAAGAGGTACAGGACCAGACTTAAGAACAACATCGTGAAAGGCCTTAAGATCAAACTTCTTGCCTAGAGACTTTCGGGCGTGAGCACGAAGTTCTAGAATTTTTCTCATACCGATTTTATAGGTAGTAGCTT
>CALHBL010000045.1 GCA_937930825.1 uncultured Bacteriovoracaceae bacterium | reverse complement strand
CTGCTGCTGTAGGAAAAGGCTTTGCGATTGGCTCTGCTGCTCTTACTGCTCTTGCCATGTTCTCAGCTTATAGCTCTGCTGTAGGCCTTGATACGATTAACATTATGAACCCAACTGTAGTTATCGGTCTCTTCATTGGTGGAGTTCTTCCCTTCTTTGTTGGAGCAAACACAATGGATTCTGTTGGTGCTGCGGCCCAATTAATGGTTGAAGAAGTTCGTCGTCAATTTAAAGAAATTCCTGGTATTATGGAAGGTACTGGTAAACCAGATACTGAAAGATGTATTGCCATTGCAACTACTGCTTCACTAAAAGAGATGATCCTTCCAGGACTTGCGGCTATTTTAGCTCCTGTTGTCGTTGGCTTTCTTCTAGGTAAAGAAGCTCTCGGTGGAATGCTTGCAGGAGCAACTGTTACAGGTGTTCTTCTTGCTCTTTTTATGGCCAACGCTGGTGGTGCTTGGGATAACGCTAAGAAATCTATCGAGCAAGGACATGTTCCTGGTGAGAAGAAAGGTACTGAAGCTCACAAAGCTGCTGTTACTGGTGATACTGTTGGTGACCCATTCAAAGATACTTCAGGCCCGGCCATGAATATCCTTGTTAAGCTTATGAGTATTGTTGCTCTCGTTATTGCACCTCTTCTTTAATTCCAAATAAGAGATTTTATACAATTAAAGGTTTGGCCCAGCGAATGCTGGGCCTTTTTTTTCTTTGCTAGAAGTCTGTCACAAGCTACCCTTTCCTTATGAAAAAAAAAGTCTTTCTTATTGTCAGTGCGGCCATCTTTTTTCTTAGTTGGAATTACTATCAAAGAAAGAGCACTCCTCTCCCTCTAACTGAACAAAGCCTTGAGGAAGAAACTTTTCAAGAGCAGAAGAAAATCAGGCACCCAGAACAAGAGCAAGAGGTGGCCAGAAGAGAGACTATAAAGAGAAATATTAGAGAGCAACGTAGTAAGAAACCTCTAAGAGTGGCCCGCCGAAAGGAAACCAGTACATCTCATCAAATAAAAGATTTTAATGAAAAGAAGATGGCCATCGCTGATGAAAAAGGAAACCTCTACCCAACAGACTTCACGGTAACTAAGGACTTTATTGTCGCCTATGGTGACCTCATTGTTGGTACAGCAAGCGAACTTGAAGCTGTTAAGAATGGCGAGAAAGTACTTTCAGTCCCGCTGCCTATACTTTGGCCAAAAGGAGTAATACCCATAGTAATCTCTGAAGAAGTAAGGGCTTCCCAGCAAAGTGAATGGATTCAAGAAATAGCACAGGAGCTAAAAGAGCTCACCAAAATTGAAATTCGAATTGCTGACTTAAAAAATGGTAAAGACAAGGCCAGGGTTTATATATCCAGAGGTACTGAACACTGCTATGCCCAAGTCGGCCATACCGGAGTAGTTACTCACATGTCCCTAAGTAGCAAGTGCTCCAAGGCCGCAATCTACCATGAGTTCTTTCATATTCTAGGCTTCTATCACGAGCAAAATAGATTTGATCGTGAAGAATATTTGAAAATACTATGGGAAAATATTGATGAGAAATATTGGCCACAATTCAAACTCTTTCCTGAAAATAGTTTCAACAGAGTCTTTGCCTCTGGTGGTCACTTCGACTTCACCTTTCAGACCATCATGATTTATGGTTCCTCTTCATTTAGCTCAAATGGAGATTACTCCATGGTTCGTGATGATGGAACTGCCTTCAGCTCCGAATTTAAAGCACCCACAGCGATTGATATCGCTAGGTTAAAGCAGCTCTATCAAGATGAGCTGACTAATTAAACTTTTCAGATAAAGGTAAAACGCTATGCGTGAAAAATATTTTCCTATAAGGCCCTCCATAGGTTGGCACTCAGTAAATATCGGACTATAGTTGCCCATGCTTGAAAATGATTCAGTTGGGACGAAACGCTATGCCGTTATTGATCTTGAAGCGTCCTCTACGAAGCCAAGAAATAGAATTATTGAAATTGCCGTACTCATTCTAGAAGATGATGGCAGTGAGGTTTATTTAAAAGAAACCTTCTCTACCCTAGTTAATCCTGAAGTTGAAGTACCCAATGATATCCTCGAACTCACAGGAATAACTCAAGAAGAGTTAGAGGCAGCACCCAAGTTCTTTGAACTTGCAGAAGACCTTGAGCTCCTCACTAGAGACTGTACTATTGTGGCGCATAAAGTTGAGTTTGATATTCAGCTCCTACAAGAAGAGTTTGAAAAACTTGGAACTGATTATCCAAGAAAAACGAAGTGTACATTAAAACTCTCCAAAGAAACTTACCCTGAACTAGCCGCTTACGATCTTAAAAGCCTCTGTGAATTATTAGATATTTCACTCTCGTTCAATCATAAGGCCATGGATGATGCCGTTGCTTGTGCAGAGTTATTCGTTAAAACATATTTTAAATCACATACGAGCTCTCAAGGTGAAGCACCTTCTTGGACAAAACTTCATAAATTTCATCCTGCACTTGATCTCAATTTTATCGCCGAGCTAAAACCAACCCCGGGACTCGTTCACTTTAATAAGGACGGAGTTACCGTTTTTATTGAACGATTTGAAAATCTAAAAGTAGATGTACCGCGGTTCCTCTTACGCTTTGTTGAACGCTTTGAAACAGATATAGATCATATTCAAATCCTCTCTTATAAAGACTCTCTACTGGCCATGCGCAAAAAAGAAGAGAGAATTGGTAAGCTTCAACCTAAATTCAATATGGAAGAGAGGGGAAAATCGTGGGGGGTCTACCTTGCCCAAAACCCTTTCTCACTAAAGGCCTTTCCTCTTTCTAAAGGAAAAGGTGATCTTCTTTTCATATCTCCCAACAAAGAAGAAGCTGTTCATTGGATCAGACTTCAGCTCTCAGATATCGAAAAGCAAGAGTTTGCCTATATTGACCAAGAAGATCAAAAACTCTTAAACCGCTTAAAGAAAGAGCGCGAAAAAACAATCAAGACAAAGATAAAGCCATTTTCTTCTTACCCACATGATCACTTCGTTGTCATGGGTCCAGGCCGAGATGATGATGAACCCGCCTGCCACTTCTTTGCAGGCGGTCGCCTCTCTGGTCATGCCTTCTTATCAGGACAAGCTGTTTTTACCCTTAATAGTGCTCCCAAAAACTTAAAGCCCTTAAGAGAGTCTGACCTTCTTAAGCATTACTTTCTTAGAGAGTTTCAAGACTGGAAGACCAGAAGCCGGAAAGACCACTCAATAAAGGTTTTAAAAACCAATAAGCCTAGTAAGAAGAAAACTTCTAGAAGCTCCGCTCCAGGTAATAGAGGAGACTCTCCGAGTAGACCAGGTACTGGCAAAAAGAAACATCCAGCACATGCTAGAAAAAAGAAGAAGAACTTTCGTAAGAAAACCAACTCTGGCAATAGAGGCAATGGTAATGCAAACGGAAATACCTCATCCTCACAGCATGGATAAGGACTTCGTATGTGGCAATTTCTCTTAGATCATCAAACTGAAACATTTACGATCCTCTCTATCCTCATACTTATTTTCTCTTTTGGAATATACTCTTTT
>CALHBL010000044.1 GCA_937930825.1 uncultured Bacteriovoracaceae bacterium | reverse complement strand
GAAGTTTGCTCCAAGGAAACGGCCAATGTCTCGCCACAAATATAATCCTTGTGTTTTTCAAGAGCGGTAATGAGTTCAGTGGACTCACTTGAATAAGTGATTTCCACTCTATCTTCAACATTCAGTCCAATTTCTTTTCTGGTTCTTTGGATTCTATTGACGCACTCCCTTGCAAGTCCTTCGTTAATGAGATCAACGCTTAAGTTGCAATCAATATCAATGGAGATAAAGCGGTTACTTACGGCCTTTGTTCCTTCTTTAGCTTCTCTAAAAATTAAGAAGTCATCGGGAGTAAAGTCTTCACCGCCAAGATTGATTGATCCTTTGCTTTCTAATTCAAGGAGTTGATCATTAGTAAGGTTCTTAATGAGCTTCATGAATTGACCCATTTGCTTGCCTAATCTCTTTCCTAGTACGGGAAGATTTGGTTTAGCATAGAGGTCAATATACTTATCTTCAGCAGTATCGTAGTGAACTTCTTTTATATTGAGCTCAGCTTTGATGTACTCCTCAAGTTTCTTGATTTCATCAAGAAGGCCTTGGTCTTTGTGAATGACAGTAAGTCTTGCAAGAGGAGTTTTAACTTTAATCTTCTCTTCCGTTCTCTTCTGTCTTCCAAGCATGATGAGTTGTTGCATTCTATCTACGGCCTGCTCAAGCATGGGCTGAATCATTTTAGTATCTGCAACAGGATAATCACAGAGGTGAACAGACTGAGGCATTTTAGTTCTATCACTAAACTCGGCCAGCTCTTGATAGATATGCTCACTTAAGAAAGGAGCGAAAGGAGCAAGGGATTGAGAGACTTCCAGGAGGCAAGTGTAGAGAGTTGTATAGGCACCACACTTATCATCATTAAGACCTTCACCCCAGAAGCGCGTTCTATTGAGTCTGATATACCAGTTCGTAAGATCTTCGATGAATGAAAAAAGGGCAGGAACAACATTATAGAGCTTATAGGCTTCCATCTCTGTAGCGATATTCTTCTTAAGAGTTTGAAGATGGGAGAGAATCCAGTTGTCTGTAATATTATCAGATTTCTTAGCATGGTCTTTAAAATTCCATCCATCAATATTTGCGTAGGTCGAAAAGAACTTATGGGAATTAAACCACGGCAGTAAGGCCCTGCGAACCATGTCCTTTACCCCTGAATCTGAAAACCTCATCTCTTCTGCTCTAACAAGACCAGAGTTGATAAGGTAGAGCCTCATGGCATCAGCTCCATATTCTTCCATTAGAATATCTGGAGATGTATAATTATTGAGACGCTTACTCATTTTCTTACCGTCTTCGGCCATGACGATACCGTTTACGATAACATTTTTAAATGCCGGTTTTCCAAAAAGGGCGGTGGAGAGAATTGTGAGAGTGTAGAACCATCCTCTCGTTTGATCGAGCCCTTCGGCAATAAACTCAGCAGGAAAACCACCTTCAAACATTTCTTTATTTTCAAAAGGGTAATGAAGTTGAGCATAGGGCATAGAGCCTGACTCAAACCAGCAGTCTAGAACTTCAGTAATTCTCTTATAAGTGCCTTCTTCGCCATCAACTGTGAAAGTAAGGGGGTCCACATGTTCTCGGTGAAGGTCATCTAAAGTTTCACCAGTGTACTTCGCTAATTCTTCAACAGAGCCCATACAAATGAATTTTTCACTCGTATCGTTGTACCAAACAGGAAGGGGTGTTCCCCATACTCTATTTCTAGAGATAGACCAATCTCTTGCCCCTTCAAGCCACTTTCCAAAGCGGCCATCCTTGATATGCCCAGGAACCCAATTGATACTCTCATTTGACTTTAGAATTTCTTTTTTAATTTTTTCAACACGCACATACCATGACGGGATCGCTTTATAGATGAGCGGCGTATCCGATCGATAGCAAAAAGGATAAGAGTGAACAATTACGCCTTGATCAAAAACTCTTCCTTCTTCTTTGAGTCTTTTAATAATGGCCTTATCTGCATCTTTTACATATTGACCTTCATAATCAGAAACTTCCTTAGTGAATTTACCTGCATCATCAACTGGGCAAGCAAAGATTTCACCAAGGCCTGCTTCCTTCATGACACGATTATCATCTTCACCAAAGCCTGGTGCAATATGGACAATTCCTGTACCAGCATCGGTAGTAACATACCCATCATTTAAAACTTGGAAGGCCCCATCACTTTGGAAGTCTTTGAAGAAAGGTAGTAGGGGCTCATACTTCTTCCCCTTCAACTCACTTCCTTTAAACTCTTTAAGTATTTTAAAATTTCTCTTCTTCTCATAATTTTTAATGAGATCAGTGGCCATTATAATGGTCTTACCAAGATCTTCATCATAAACCTCGGAGTAGTTAATATCTGCTCCAGCACAGAGGCAAAGATTAGAAGGCAGAGTCCAAGGTGTTGTGGTCCAGGCGGCTAGATAGCGCTCGTCATCTTTTAGTTTAAAGAGAACCGTAACAGCTGGGTCTTGGACGTCTTGATAATTCTGACCGGCTTCAAAGTTAGAAAGAACTGTTCCAAGGGCAGTTGAGAAGGGAACAACTCGTGTTCCTTGGTAAATGAGCTGCTTATCCCAGAGCTGTTTAAATACCCACCAAACAGACTCCATAAAACTAGTATCCATAGTTTTATAGTCATTCTCGAAGTCAACCCAACGGCCGATTCTATTAACGGTCTTCTGCCACTCAGCTGTGTAGCGGGAAACGATCGCCCTACATTCTTTGCTGTAGCCAGCAATGCCAATTTCCTTCACTGCATCTTGAGTTGACATGCCTAGCTTCTTATCAATTTCGTGTTCAATGGGTAGGCCATGGCAGTCCCAGCCAAATCGTCTTTCGACGTAACGACCTTTCATAGTCCAATACCTAGGAACAGCATCTTTCAAAACACCTCCTACTAAGTGACCATGATGAGGGAGGCCCGTTGCGAAGGGAGGCCCGTCGTAGAAAATATAGGGCTTACAGTCCTTTGTTTTTTCAAGAGACTTTTTGAAAATTTGATTATCTTGCCAAAACTTTAGAATATCATGTTCAGCACTCACGAATGAAAATGCGTCACTATTTGTATTTTCTGAACTTTGATTTGGTGTTTGACTCACGTTTAGATCCTGTTGCTTGTGTCCACTTCGCCGCAGTATAACAAAGCTAGGGCATGATGGCGAGATGAACGGTCTCAAAAGCTTGATTTTATTGAGTAGAATCGTTTACTTGGGCAAGGAATACCTAAAGGGCAGCAGGGGTCGAGCTGAAGTTCATTCTGATGATGAGTTACCGATTAGTAAGTCATGAGAATTGTTATTATTACTATTACCTTAGAGTTAATCTTTTGCTTTAGCAGCGCCTTTGCTGAAGAGGCCCTGGCCCAAGAAGAGGCCGTAGAGGTGTCCAGCTCCAAGGAAGACCAGAGTGCTAATAAAGTACAAATTTTGGTCGGGCCTGATCAGCAACTTCAACCACAGGAGAAATTCTTTTTTGCGGGACAGAAAAGGTCGGGTATAGAGTGGGAGAACCTCGAAGAAAAGAAATTCCTAAGTTTATCCCTTTGGAAGAATGAGCTTAGTCTAAAAAATAAAGAAGCAAAGTGGCGCAGAAACCTGATGGAGAGAAGGCTCAAGGAAAAGGTAGGCTACGTCCTAGAGTGTGTTGGTGAATGCCGACTTTATCGAGACCTTGGGTATTCTAAAGTTGATTACTTATCAACAATAAGAGAAGGTGATGAGCTTTCAACTCAAAAAGATTCTTACCTATGGGTCTACATGCTAGATGGAACCCTGATGAGGGTTGCTCCCAATGGCTCTGTTACGGTTAAAGAAATTAATATAGGTGTAAAAGAAAACTTTATTTATACACGCTTAAATGCTGGTAATATTCTTTGGTGGTCGCGCCAGACAAGTAAATTCAAGGCCAAGAGTATTAAAGAAACTGATACTCTATTTCTTCCCCTAAGCATGTATGATGCAAAGGGCTCCTCTTTAAAAACTAAATTAGATGAAGATAACCTCTATTCTTTTTTAGAAAATAAGAACAACTTTAAAAAGAAATTTAAACGTCTTAATTCACTTGTTGAAGAATCTAATAAGATCTATTCAAAGGCCACATTATCTCTACTTGTTTTTCCAAATGGTACAGTTTTAGGTAAGGGGATCGTTGCTGAGTTTATAGTTCTAATCTCTGGTAAGAGTTACTTCAAGCAAAGAACAGCTGAGGAGTTGGGTCTGCAAGAGGGAGCGGATGATCCCGAGC
>CALHBL010000043.1 GCA_937930825.1 uncultured Bacteriovoracaceae bacterium | reverse complement strand
ATAAGCCCTCCTACTCTTGCGAAGGCCAATAAACTGATGACGTGCTTGGGTCAAGAAGAGCTCAAAATTCATCGCTCTAAGAGCACTGGCCCTGCTTACTTTCTTAATCAACTCTTTATCAATGAGCTCTCTGCTCTTTATGGAGTTAACTTAAACGAGAAGTCCCTCTCCATTGTTTGTAAGAGCTCAGACTTTTCTCCATCAGTTAACTTGCTCCAACTTCTTCTTGTAAAAGGAGAGAGTATTTTTATTAAGTCAAAAACAAAAACCGGAATTGAAGCGCTTAAAACGTCGAGCTTAAGTGGGTTTGTGGATAGGGCACCTCATATTTTCTTCCAATACCTCTCTAAACTCCAGGCCTTAGCACCGGTTCCTTGCTTAGACCGTCATATCCCTGAAGTTAGCTTCTTTATGGAAAGATTTAAATACCTTGAAGGGGAAATAGACTCTAAACAACTGATGCGACAATCATTCAAAATTAATAGTACTTTTAGAAAATTAAAGAATTTAGATGACTATCTTTTTGCCTGTCAGAAAACAGATGAGCAGGCCAAGAAAGATAATAAGAAAATGATTGAGCCAAAGGATTAAGTAAAGTTAATCTCTAAGCCCTTTCCTAAGCTTGCCTCAATTTTTTCACGAATAACTTTCTTTGAGTCCTCAACACTACCACTACTCTTAGAGATTTTGACAAGGATTCCATCTGGCCTGATCCCTACTAAGCTGGCCTCTACACCAGAGCTTTCTTTTAAATCCTTAACGTCTTGAAAGGCCAGGCGCGCAAGGGAGTCAGAATCTAGTTTCTTCCAAAGGGGAAGTTCTGGCTTCTCATCATCTGGTATGGCGACAGGTGCAGAAACAAGGGCGCTCAGTATTGCCTTTAAATCATGATGACAACTGCCGCAGCCAATTCCAGCTTGTAAACGCTCCCCTAACTCTTTAATTGTTTTAACTTCTTCACCCGTACCAAAGAGCTCGTGAATATCTTCTTCGTAAACGCCAAAGCAGCGGCAAATAAGTTTAAGTGGATCGCGATTCTTTGCATAAGGATAGAGAGGCCCGCCTCTTCTGACCTTATCAATAAGCAAGCGGTAGAATAAGGCCGGAGCATGAAGCCCAGGGACATCACTCTTAGGAAGTTCTCCGAAATTCAACCCTTCAACACTCTTGGTAAATAAAGAAAACTCTTGAGCAGTTTCTTCATCCCCATCCCAAGTGAAGTAGAGCCCTTCGACTTGGTCTTTGGCATTTGTATCTAAGTAGTATGTTAAGTCATGTTCTTTTAAGCGAAAGACTTGTTTAAAGCCAAAGCTGTCTGGAATATTGTTGTGGTAGAGCTTTCCCATTTAAGAAAAAACAACTGGCTCTTCTGGCCTGAGAGTTAGAATTTCATGGCCTTCTTCAGTCACCAGAATAGTATGCTCAAATTGAGCGGAATGCTTCTTATCTTTAGTTATCACGGTCCACCCATCACCTAGAAGCTTACAATGCCTCTTTCCTAAGTTGATCATGGGCTCAATAGTAAAAGTCATACCAGGCTTAACTTCTACCCCAGTGCCCTTCTTGCCAATATGAACCACTTGAGGCTCTTCATGAAATTCTCTTCCTATGCCATGGCCACAGTATTCTTCAACCACTGAGTAACCATGCCCGTGAGCAATTTCTTGAATAACCGCACCAATATCACCAATATGAGAACCAGGCTTTACTGTATTAATTCCTTCCCTCATACACTTATAAGTCACTTCAACAAGTTTTTGCAGCTCACTTGAAACATTCCCTACATAGAAAGTCTTATTCGTATCTCCGTGGAACTTATTTAAGAAAGTTGTCACATCAATATTGAGGATATCACCGTCTTTAAGAATATCTTTCTTGTTGGGGATACCATGACAAATAACTTCATTAAGGCTTGTACATACAGACTTAGGAAAGCCGTTATAATTTAAAGGAGAAGGGTAAGCTCCATGTTCTAAAATATAATCATGACAGAGTTGATTGAGCTCTTCAGTGCTTACTCCCGGCTTAATAAACTGCTCAATATAGACCAGAGTATTACTGGCCAGGGCCGATGTTTGCCGCATAAGATCAATCTCTCGAGACGATTTAATAGATATCATGATTCTCCTGGACCCAACTAAAGAGCTGGGCACTTCTTAATGCATAGTTCCTACTTTTTAGGGCCTGATAGAAAGACCGTCAAGGCTAAAGAGTAACCTCAGACCAAGACAAAGAAACGGGCTTTTGCTAAGCTTGAAGTCATTATGCCACAACTGACAAAGAACCTCATCCGCTTAGATGCTTCATCCTACCACGGGCCCTCTTTTGTTGGGGACGAGGAGGCGCTGGCCAGAGAGTTTGGGCTCAGCTACTTCTTTAAACTTGGACAATTCGATGCTTCTCAAAACGCCAAAGAGCTTGAAGATCAATCCTTTGTCTTAATAAGCAATACCCACACCATACCGGCACAGATCCCTAAGGAGATCCTTAAAAGAACTGAGCTGTGGATTCATAGCAATAGCGGCTATGATAATTTTGAGGCGAGCTTCGTAGAAAGTGCGCCCTTTCCTATTATTACGGGCAACCCTATTCGCTGCGCAGCAGTTACGGAATATATTCTGGCCCAAGTCTTAGAAAACTTCGGCCTCATTAATCATCAAGCAAAGTGGGATAAATCTAGATTATGGGATAGACCCCTGCTTAAGAAGAAGAATATTCTCATTTGTGGTGAAGGTCTGATAGGTACTGCCTTAAGAGAATGCCTCACTCCCCTTAGTCATCAGGTCACTACTTTCGATCCTTTTAAAAAAGAAAACCAAAGTCGTGGACTTGCTGAATTACTCAAAGAATTTCCACCTGTGGATATTCTCCTCCTTGCTTGCTCTTTAAACTCTACAAGTAAGAATTTAATCGACGAAAATATTATTAATCTTCTTAATAAAGACTTTCTTCTGGTCAATGCTGCTCGAGGATCCTTAGTAGATGAGAAGGCCCTCTTTTCTCATTTATCTGAACATAAGAGTGCTCGCGCTATTCTCGATGTCTTTGCCTCTGAGCCTACTCCAGAAGATTTCATTGATCTAAAAAACCTAAAGAGAACTTCCCATATTGCCGGAGTAAGTAAGAATCTCGATCGTGATATTCTTGATTTTGAAAGAGAAGTCATAACAAGCTTTGTGACCAACAAAGAAAAATTTAACAGAGATTATGAAAGTCTCTTTCTAAGTAATAGAATAAGTAAAAAGGAATTAATTTAAATGGAAGAAATATTTTCAAAAATTGCTCCAAAGCTTCTTTGTCCTCCAGGCAATGGTGTCTTTACAGTCAATACAGCAAAGGAGAAGAAGGAAAAACTTCACAAGGCCCTCTTTCCTAGTTGCACTGATGAAGATTCAGTTGAAGAACAATGGCACAATGAAATAGCAAATATAAATCCCGAGCAAGTCAGCCTTCTGTCTATCCCCTCTGATTGCGGCGGAGGAATACATAGAGGAGCAAATTGGGGCCCTCTCTTTATTAGACTCGAAGTTTTAAAAGGGCTTTGGCCTCATACTAAGAGAGAGCGCGCCTATAATGATCTGGGGGATGTCAGGGTCATTCCTCACCTCCTTCACGATAAGTATGTCAACGATCAAACCCTTAAGAGCTGCCGAAAAGCTCTCTTTGGTGACTCTGAGAGCGATCTTCCTGTTTCTCCTTTAAGCATCGCTGAAACAATTTGCGACGCTTTCTACCAACAATACCCTCACTCTAAACTCTTTGGACTCGGGGGAGATCACTCGGTGAGCTACCCTCTTGTGAGAAGCTTTCTGCGCCATAAGAAGAAAATGGGAAAGAAAGTTGCCCTCATTCACTTTGATGCCCATACCGACCTTCTTACAGAAAGACTTGGTATCGACCTTTGCTTTGGCTCTTGGACCACTCATATCTTAGATCTCCTGCCTACCCCTGGACACTGTGTTCAAATAGGCATCCGCTCAAGTGGCAAGCATAAGAGTCATTGGGAAGAAACTTTCGGTGTCCAGCAGTTCTGGAGTAAAGAAGTTCACGATGAAAGTGCAGCAACTATTGCTGTTAAAATTGTTAATGATTTAAAAGAAAAAGGTGTTGAAGAACTCTATATAAGCTTTGATATCGATGCCCTTGATGCAAGTGTGGCCAGTGCAACAGGAACACCTGAAGAAGGTGGCCTTAAAACTGACCAGTGCTTTGTCATCATGAGAGAACTAGTCAAATCCTTTAAGCTAGTGGGAGCTGACCTTATGGAAGTGGCCCCCTACCTCAATATGAGAGGACCTGGAATGCTCAATCCAGAACCCGACTCAACACTCATGGCAGCACGCAGCCTAAGTGACTTCTTCATCGAAAGTATGAGTGAGCGTTAGTGGCCATTCATCAA